>JBJKRD010000212.1:0-8821 GCA_046704925.1 Opitutaceae bacterium
CGTCTGTTCCGGAAAAAACCAGAGACCAATGAAACATCCAAACCGAACTCGTAGATATCTGCGATGGCTGATGGCCGTGCCCGCCGGCACGCTCTTGGCCATCTCGACGCTGCCGGCGCAACAGGCCACCTCAGCGACCGCCGCCGATCAACCAACGGTCGCGCAAGGCGCCGCCACCTCCGGCCAGGAGGTGGTGAAGATGTCGCCCTTCGAAGTGCAGGCTTCAAGCCACGACATCGGCTACTACGCCGAGAACACGCTGGCGGGCAGCCGCCTGAACACCAACGTCAGCGACCTGGCGGCCTCGATCACCATCGTGACCAAGCAGCAACTCGAGAACACCGGCTCGCTCAATATCAACGACGTGTTCATGTACGAGGCCAACACCGAGGGCGCGAACACCTACACCGAGCTGGCGCTCGACCGCGGCGTGGCCCGCGACCCGCTCAGCGGCTCGGGCACCTCCACGACGATTGCGACCAACAACCGCATCCGCGGCCTGGATTCGGCGGACACGGCCCAGGACAACTACCCGACGATCCGCAGCATTCCCTTCGACAGCTACAACACCAATACGGTGGAGATCAACCGCGGCCCGAACTCGATGTTGTTCGGCACCGGCACGCCGGCGGGCATTGTCAACCAGACGACCTCCACCGCGGTCCTGAACAAGCGGCAGACGCAACTGGAGTACCGGATTGGCAGCTTCGGATCCTACCGGGCCAGCTTCAATACGAACCAGCCGCTGGGCCCGAAAGCCGCGATCTTTGCCGCCGCCCTGTACGATTCGCCGGGCTATGAGCGGAAGCCTTCCTACAACGTGACCCGCCGCCAGTATGTCACCCTGGAATTCGAGCCGTTCGCCACGACCCGGCTCACGGCCAGCTTCGAGAACTACGACAGCCACTTCAGCCTGCCCAATTTCGTGGCGCCGCTCGACTACATCACCCCGTGGAAGCAGGCCGGCCGGCCGGCGTACAACCCGTACACCTCGATGCTGACCATCCTGGATACCGGGCAGGTGATGGGTCCTTACGTAAGCTCGACGCGGGATCCGCGCTGGGTCACGGGAATGCCCACGGGCACGACGGCGATGACCAACACCACGTCAACACTCTATGTGCCGACGATCGGATTTGATGGACACAACAAGATGTTTTTCGACCAGAGCAACCAGGTGGGCTTCTGGCAGCCGTCGCCCGGCACGGTGACGCTGAACCGTCCATCCGCCACCGCCACGACGGGAGCCCAGTGGTTTGCGTACAGCCAGGAGCTCACGTATTCGATCGCACCGCCCGTCCCGACGCCACCGGCCAGCACCGGGGCGACCGGCTGGGGGACTTGGTATTTCCCGGCCATCACCAACAAGGCGCTGTACGACTGGACCAAGGTCAGCCTCGATGCGGCCAACGTCACCAGCCAGAAGGCCAAGACCTATCACGTCGAGTTCCAGCAGCAGTTGCCGTGGGGCTTCAATTTCGACGCCGGTTGGTTCCGCCAGGAGCTGACGACCTGGGCCAACCGTCCGCTGGGCGATGCCAACAATCCGTTGGCGATCTATGTCGACACCAACCTGGTGAATCTCGACGGCTCCACCAATCCCTACTTCGGCAGTCCGTTGGTCAACAATTACCAGGCGACCATCGGTTGGACCTTTGAGCGCAACAACAACTACCGCGCCATGCTGGCGTGGGAGCACGATTTCTCCAAGGGCTCGAACTGGATCAACTGGCTGGGTCGGGAACGCTTCCTGGGTTTCTGGACCCGCCAGCAGGACTACACGCATTCGATTTCGTTCGCGGCGTCGTTTGACGGCGGTGACCCCCGCCTGCTGCCGAACACCAACACCAGTCCCGCGAACAACTTTGCGTACCCCAGCTCGAACAATTTCTGGCGCGTTTACTACCTGGGCAAGAACCAGGATGGCATCATCCAGTACTCGCCGGCGCCGGGCAGCTCGGGTTGGGGCACGGGCCAGCAGACGATCACCGTTTGGAACTGGCTGACGAATGTCTACGACCAGGCGCCGACCCACCTGAGCTATAACGCGCGCATTGGTTCGATCAAAAATCTGATCGACGATGCTCGGAGCGTGGCCTGGCAGGGCTACCTGTGGAAGGATCGGATCCTGCCCACGCTCGGCTGGCGCCGGGACAACCTGAGCATCATCCAGACGGACTACACCGGACTGCACACGTATGACGAGTATATCGGCGGGTACGCCATTCCCGGCATCGAATACCGCATGGGGCCGACGTTCTATGTCGCGGGCAACACCAAGACCTCCGGCGTCGTGGTCAAGCCGTTCAAGAATTGGGACGGGATCGACAATGCGGCCGAGAACGGGAGCTGGTTTGCCGATCTCCTCCGCGGATTGAACTTCCACCTCAACAAGTCGGACAATTTCACTGCTCCGGGCAGCATTCAATACGACTTCTTCCACCAGCAGCTCGGGAAACCCCAGGGCCAGGGCAAGGACTGGGGCGTCGGCATGAGCATGTTCCACAACAAGCTCTACGTGAGCCTCAATTGGTACGAGGCCGACAACCAGAATGCCCCGCAGTCCGCCGCCGGCACGCCCATCATCCGGATCGAGCGTATCGACACCAGCAGCTTCCGCTCGTGGGCCAACTACATCGTGCGTATCCGCGATGGGCAGGATCCGACGGCGAACGGCTTCGCCAACAACACGATCACCCCGCTGACCCAGACCGAGCAGGATCAGATCGCCCAGATCATGGGCGTACCGTACAACTGGCCGACCTGGTCGGTCGCCGGCACCGAAACCGACAAGTCGAAGGGCATGGAGGCCTCGCTGGTCTACAATCCGGTGCCCAATTGGACCATGAAGCTCGATGTCGGCAAACAGCGGTCGACCTACAGCGACGTCTCCAAGCAGATCACCGACTGGCTGGCGGTGCGCATGCCGGTCTGGACCAACGCCACGGCGGCCGACATGCCCGCGTTGATCACCATGTTCGACGGTACGCAACTGTCGTTGCAGCACTTCTGGACCGGGTACGGCTTCAATGCCGACGCGAAGATCAACAATCCCAACGGCTGGACCAGCGTGCAGGGATTCTGGAATAACGCGGTTGCGCCCGTGATCTATACCGCCATCGCCGGGCAGAACACCCAGGCTCCCAACGAGCGGGAATGGACGGTGAACTATATCACGAACTATGCGTTCACCCACGGCCGCCTGAAGGGCTGGTCGGTGGGCGGAGCCTACCGCTGGGCGGACCGGGCGATCGCCGGTTACTACGGCAACACCGATCCCAGTACACTCTCTCATCCGTTGCCGGGACAGTCGTTCATCGTGCTGCCGGATCTGAACCGGCCGATCTGGGTGCCCTCCGAGCACCATATCGACCTCTGGGTTGCATACACAACCCAGCTGCCGGAAATCCTCGGCCATCGCATCCAGGCGAAATTCCAGTTCAACGTTCGCGATCTCACGGAGGGGGGCGGCTTGCAGCCGATCCTCTTCAATTACGACGGGTCACCGGCGTCCTACCGCATCCTGGACCCGCGGAGCTACTTCTTCACCACGACATTGACCTTCTGATCGGACGTTTCCGCGGTGTTTCGGTGCAATTGCCTGGCGCCGCCACCAAACCGGACTCCCCCGCCTCGCGGCGGGGGAGTTTTTTTGGCGATTGGACCCGACGATCCGGGATTGCGGCTGGATGCCAGCGGGATAACCGTGGTTGCCATGGTCAATGGCACCCGTCTCAAGGTTTGCGGGCTGACGTCGCTGGTCGACGCGGAGGCCGCCGATCGCGCGGGGGCGGATTACCTTGGATTCAATCTTTACGCGAAATCGCCGCGAAGGGTCACGTTGGCGTCGTTCCGGAGCCTGGCGGACCGGTTGCCCGCGAGAAAGAAGGTGGCGGTGATGGTCGAACCTTCGGTGCCGGAACTGGCGGCGGCGGTGGCGGCCGGCTTTGATTCGTTCCAGATCCACTTTTCGGCCGAGCTCGCCGTCGCGACGGTGGCCGGCTGGGCCGCCGCGGTCGGCCCGGGCCGGCTCTGGCTGGCGCCGCGCCTGCGCCCGGGGACGGACGTGCGGTCGGATCTGCTGCCCGTGGCGGAGACGTTTCTCCTCGACACTTACCACGCGGCGCAGGTCGGCGGCACGGGCCGCACCGGCGACTGGCCGGGCTTTCGGCGCCACCGGGAGAGGCATCCGGAGAAGACCTGGATCCTCGCCGGCGGCCTGAACCCGGAAAACCTCGGAGCGGCGCTGGCGGCGACCGGAGCGAACTTCGTGGATGTGAACAGCGGGATCGAGGTATCGCCGGGAGTCAAAGACCCCGCCAAGCTGGCACGCCTGGTGGCGCAGCTGCGCGCGGCCCCGGGTCCCGGGTGACGCCATGTTGACCAAGGCGGAAATCCAACGACTGCGGTCGCTGCGCGAACGGAAACACCGCGAGGCTTTGCGCCTGTTTGTGATCGAGGGCGAAAAGGTGGTGGCGGAGCTGGCCGCGGCCGGCGTGGCGTTCGCGGAGGTTTACGCGACCGCGAGCTGGACCGGGCCGTGCAGCCGGCGGATCACGGAGCCCGAGATGGCACGGGTGAGCCATTTGCCGACGCCGGCGCGCGTGCTGGCGGTCGGCCGGCTGGAGCGGCGGCCGTTGCGGGCCGGCGGCCTCAACCACGGCCTGACGCTGGCGCTGGACGGCGTGCAGGATCCGGGCAACGTGGGCACGCTGCTCCGCATCGCCGATTGGTACGCCCTCGACCGGGTCGTGCTGTCGCCCGATTGCGCCGACCTGTTCAGCCAGAAGGTGATCAACGCCAGCATGGGCTCGTTTGCCCGCGTGCGGACGCACACGGCGGAATTGGGCGCCGCGTTGGCGGCCGCCCGGGTGCCGGTGCTCGGCTGCGATCTGGACGGCGAGAATGTCCACCGGCTGCCGCCGCTGCGCGACGCCGTGCTCGTGATCGGCAACGAAGGGCACGGGCTTTCCGCCGGCGTGCGCGCGACGGTGTCGCGGCTGATCACCATTCCGCGGTTTGGCGGGGCCGAGTCGCTGAATGCGGCGGTGGCGGCAGCGATCGTCTGTGACAACCTGCGCCGCAGCGGAACGCCCGCCTGAGGCGGGAGCGGCCCTGGGCCCGAGCGGCGCAGCACGGTCAGCCGGCGCCGCTCCGATGCCACGCGCCTTCCGCTCCGGGCCGGCGCGCCCAGTCCCGGATGGCCGCAATCTCGCCGGCCGGGATGCCGAGAAACTCGAGGAAGCGCTGGTGGTAGGCCGGATCCGATCTTTCGAAATCACGGTGCCAGCGTCCCAGGTCGTCGTCGGTGAACCCGGAGGCCCGGAGCAGGCGCACCCATTTCTCGCGATCGAGGTTGCGCACCTGTTCGAGCAGGCGCCGGTTTTTCAGCAATTCGACGATGAGCCGCTGGCGGCTGCGCAGCGCCTCCATCTGGCCCAGCACCTCGTGAAGCTGTCGTTCGAGGGCCGCGGCCAGATCCTTGCGCGGGCGGCCGAGAATGCGGCGGATTTCCGTGAGCGGGAGGCCGGTGCGCCGGTAGAGGCAGATTTGGTGCAGCCGCTCGTCATCCGCGGAGGTGTAATGCCGGTAGCCGTGGGCCAGGCGGCCGCCCGCGGGGAGCAGGCCGATGCGGTCGTAGTAGAGCAGGGTGGAGCGGGAAAGCCCGTGTTTGCGGGCGAGGAGGCTGATGGTCATGGCCGCAGCATTTCGCCGGTGGTCACGTAGTGAGTGAGCAACCGGCCGAGGTTGTCCATCTTCTTCGCCTCCTCCCCGGCGCACCAGGCGGCGATCCATTTCTCTCCGGGCGGACCGACCGCGAGCCAGCGCCGCGTCCAATCAAGCCGCGTGCCGGCGCCCTCCGGACGCAGCACGATCTTCAGCCGGAAGACATGGGTGTCGGCGACGAAGCAGGTGAACTCGATGCGCTGCGGCGGCTCGTAGCGACTGACCACCCACAGCATGGGCGGGCCGCCGGGCGTGGCGGTGCGGAAGACGCAGTCCTCCTCCGCGACCCCCGAGGCGGAGTGCAGCAGGTCGCAGCGCCAGTGGGGAATCCACCGGTACTCGAGGGTCGGGCAGAGCAGGGGAAAGACGCGGTCCGGCGCGGCGGGCACGGAAAAATGGCTGGCGTGGGCGAGGGATTTCATGACGGGCGAGGATGGACTGTGAAGCTGTAGACGGGTCAAGCGGGCCCGGACGCGGCCGGGAGGGGCCAAGTTGTCCTTGCCGCCGCGGAGCGGAATGCATTTGCAGGAGGGATGCCGCCATCGGTTTCCGCAGTGTGGCTGCCGACCGTTGACCGGGCCTACGGACGCATGGAGGATGCCATCGCCCGGGCCGCCGTCTCCGTGCGGCTGGAAACCTACATTTTCAAGGCGGGCGGCCCCGGCGACCGGTTTCGCGATGCCCTGCGCGCCGCCGTGGCCCGCGGCGTGCGGGTGCGCGTGCTGCTCGACAGTTTTGGCTCGGCCGAGCTGCCGCCGGCTTATTGGGACGACCTCCGCGGGGCCGGCGGCGAGGTGGGCTGGTTCAATCCGCTGGCATTGCGCCGCATCGTATTTCGCGACCATCGCAAGCTGCTGGTCGTGGACGACGCGCGCGCCTTCGTCGGCGGCTTCAACATCGGATCCGAGTACGAAGGCGACGGGGTGGCATACGGCTGGCGCGACCTGGGCCTGGAACTGCAGGGCCCGCCGGTCGGCTGCCTGGCCGCCTCATTCGACCTCATGTGGGAACACCGCGACTTCCGTCACCCGCGGCTCCTGCGCCTGCGCCTCTCGCGGCTGAAACGGCTGCTGCGGGAGTGCGGGAGCGCGGAGGTGATGGCGACGGGACCCGGGCTGAACCGGAATCCGTTCCGGACCCGGCTGACGCAGCGGGTGCGCCAGGCCGGCGAGGTGCGGATCGCGGCCGCCTATTTCGTGCCCAGCTTCCGTCTGCGGCGGGCGCTGGGCTCGGTGGTGCGGCGGGGCGGGCGTGTCCAGCTCCTGCTGCCCGGCCGGACCGACGTGGCGATCGCGCAGGCGGCGGGACGCACTTTCTACCGGTCCCTGCTGCGGGCGGGCATCCAGATCGCCGAATATCAGCCCCAGATTCTCCACGCCAAGCTCGCCATCGCGGACGACGCGGTGTTCGTGGGTTCTTCCAACATCGACGCCCGCTCGCTCGGCATCAATTACGAGCTCAACGTCTGCCTGACCGGTCCGGTCCTGGCCGCGGAGGCACGCGCGCTGTTTGCGGCAGACTGGGCGCGGGCACGGCCGATTGACCGGAAGCAATGGCGGACCGACCGCCGGTGGACGGACCGCTGGGCGGGAGCGATCGCCAAATTCCTGCTGACCAAGGTGGACCCGTGGCTGGCGCGACGCCAGTTGCGCCGGTTGACCTGACGCCGGGCGATCACCGATAGGCCGCCCGGCGCAGATCCGCCAGCGAGTGAATCGGGCTCGGCGGGTTCAGGTAGTGCGCGAGAAAGGTGTAGATCTTCACCCGGGTCTCCTGCGCCAGCCGGGTGTCGATCCGGTCGAAACTGTGCCCCCCGGGTGCATCCTGGAAGATCTCGTATTCGAATTTCTTGCCGGCGGCCTTCAGCGCGGCGATCAGGCGTTCCACTTCCAACACGTACACGTCGTCATCGTTCGTGTTGGTGTGGAGGAGGAGCGGCGTCTGCAGTTCTCCGGCATGGGTCACCGGCGAGCGCCGCAGGTATTCGGCCACGTCCTCCCCGACGGTCTTGCCGAGGTGATATGGAGCGGCGAACTCCCGGCGGTATTCCTCGTCCTGGTAGCCCATCCGCGCCACCAGATCGCTCACCGGCACGCCGGCGAACGCGACCTGGTAGTCCCGGGGATGGGCGCAGACGTCCAGCAGGGCGATCAGGCCGCCGTGGCTCCAGCCCACGATGCCCACGTGCGCCGAATCGATGAAGTCGTAGTTGTCCACCATCCAGTTCCGGGCGGCGTGGACGTCCTCGACCTCGCGGCCCCCGTAATCGATCATACGGTAGAATTCCCCGCCGTAGCCGGTGCTGCCGCGGTACTCCGGCGCCACCACCACGTAGCCCTGCGCCACCATTTCCCGGATGATGTGCGTGTGGTAGGTCGTGAAATCAGCATGCACGCCACCGTGCGGGAGGACCAGCAGCGGGGCCTTCCGGGTGCGGTCGAGCTGGCGGGGAATGAAGACGTACGACCAGAACTTGACCGGATTGTTCGCGCCCATCGCAGTCGGGTTTTTCACCCGGGCGGGTGGGGGACCGACGATGAAAACCTTGTCGATCAACGCGACGTCGCCGACCCGGTCGTACCAGAGCACGTCGTCAACGGCCTTCGCCAGGGCGTCGACGCGCTGGTCGAGGGCCTCGAATTTCGCGGCGAGTTCGGAAGGTTGATCCGGTTTTCTGGCGGTGGTGTCATCGGCGCGGAGGAGGGCGGGGGTCAGCATCGCGGCGAGGAGCACGGCGGACAGCAACGGCGGGGTAGGCCGCGGCATCGGTGGTTTCATGGCGCCACAGATAGACCGTGTTCGCACGAGGCGAAAGCGGGAAGTCGCCGGGCCCGGGGCCCGCGGCGGCGTCAGTCGAAACGCTGCCAGTCCAGCTTGTTCCGGTCGACCCACCGGTAATGGTCGGCGTACCGCAGGCCGGCGGCCGACGCCTCGTCGAGCACCACGATGACCCGGGGATGCAGTTGCACCGCGGAGCCGGGGCAGATCGCGGCGACCGGCCCTTCGATCACATCGGCCACCGCGCGGACCTTGGCTGGACCGAAGGCAAGCAGGAGCAACTGGCGGGAGTCGAGAATCGTGCCGACGCCCATGG
>JBJKRD010000213.1:0-4405 GCA_046704925.1 Opitutaceae bacterium
GTTCTTGATCGCGAGGTTGAAACCGCGCGGAAAGGCAATCTGCACGCCGAGACGGCCCGAGGCGATGAGGTCCGACTCGATGCGGAAGGCCACGAGGTCCAGGCTGGGGTGACAGACGGTCTCCACCCGCACCGGCACGCCGTCGATGTTGTAGGCGCTGTGGATCACGCCGGCCCACAAATCGAGTTCTTGCCGGGGGTGCTGCACGTCCCCCGGTGCGAGCGGTGGCGCCTGGGCCGGCCCGCGTATCAGGCCGATTTCCGCCAACGGGAGATCCTGCGGGTTCCGGCGGAGCCATTCTCCGGCCGGCCCGGAGGCCTTGGTCGGGTAGTCGACCGTCCGGCCATACGCGGTGTAGGGCTGCATCGCGTCGCGCAGGCTGTAATGGTGCGGGTTGGCCTCGGTGTGCCACGCCCACCGGGCCAGGGTCTGGGTCGGCACGCCCGTGCGCTGGTACAACGGCGGGAAGGTCTGCAGGCCCGTGATGTCGGCGGTGTAGCAGAAGCCCCCGTTGCCCACCGCGAGCGGGGCGTTCACGTCGAGGCTTTGAATGATCGGATCGTGGCGGGCGACCAAGGCGTGCCGGTCAATGGGCCGGGCGTGGAGTTGAGGGACGGCGGCCGCGGCCAGCGCGAAGGCAGGGAACAGGTGGCGGATCATGAAGACGCGGACAGGCTGGGGCGCCGGACCGGGAATGGCGACACGCTTTGTGGCGGCGGGGTGGTC
Organism: Opitutaceae bacterium; assembly: GCA_046704925.1. Taxonomy (GTDB): domain Bacteria; phylum Verrucomicrobiota; class Verrucomicrobiia; order Opitutales; family Opitutaceae; genus Fen-1467. The sequence goes on from JBJKRD010000213.1 coordinate 727, forward strand.
GGGCCCGCGCGAATTTGGTCGCGGCCGAAGTTGGCCCGGCCGATGCTTGCCGGAACCAGGAACGCACGATGAGCACCGAAACCAAGACCATCCTGCCGCCCACCAAGAAGATCGCGCTGATCGCCCACGACCACCGCAAGCGCGACCTGGTGGATTGGGCGCGCTTCAACCGTGACACGCTCGCCAAGCACAAGCTCTTCGGCACCGGCACGACCGGACGGGTGCTGGCCGAGGAACTGGGCCTGCCCGTGACCCGGCTGCAGAGCGGACCGATCGGGGGCGATCAGCAGATCGGCGCCATGATCGTCAACGGCGAGATCGATTTCCTGATCTTCTTTTGGGATCCGCTCGAGACCCAGCCGCACGACCCCGACGTGAAGGCGTTGCTGCGCCTGGCCGTGGTCTGGAACATTCCGGCGGCCTGCAACCGGGCGACGGCCGACTACATGATTTCGTCGCCGCTCATGGGCGAGCATTACGAACGACTGGTGCCGGACTACAGCGAATATCTGGCCCGGCCGGTTCCCACGGCTGAGGCGCTGCCGGCGGTCCTGCCGCCGCCGCTGGCTGGCGGCGGCCCGACCTAACGGCCGCCTTCTGCGCGCCGGGTCAATCCACCAGGTTCCGGGCGAGAAACGCCTCGACCCGCTTGAGGAACTCAACGCCGGGTCTGTCCTGCGGCCACCAGTGGCCCACGCCGGCGAGAAATAGCGTCTCCGGAGGATGCCCGGTCTTTTTCAAGGCGGCTACCATGGCCCGGGCCTGGTCGGGCGGAACCCGGATATCGTCGTCCCCGTGCACGATGAGCAGCGGGGCGCTGATTTGCGCCGCCAGGTTGACCGGCGAGACCGCGGCCAGGTGCTCGCGGTTTTGCGCATTTCTCACACCCCCGGTCATGACAGCCCACCAACGAAGCGAGTCCTCCAGGCCTTCACCGGCCAGGTGCTTGAAGAGGGCGTTCCAGTCGCTCACCGCCCCGAAGGCAATCCCGCAACGAAACAGCGCCGGCGAATGGGCGAGGGCGAACAAGGCGCTGTAGCCTCCGAAACTGCCCCCCATGACGGCCAGACGACGGGGATCGGCGATGCCTTGGGTCACGGCCCACCGGGTCAGGTCCTCGATGTCGTTCTGAATGGCGCCACCGATTTCGCCCCGGCCGCGACGGTAGAATTCCCCGCCCATGCCGCCGGAGCCCCGGTAGTTGACCTGCAGGACAGCGTAGCCGCGGCTGGCCAGGAACTGGACGATGGGATCAAACCCCCACACGTCGCGCACGCCAAAGGGCCCGCCGTGCACGAAGGTCACCAGCGGCAGGTTTCGCTGGCCGCGCCCCGGTGGCAGGGTGAGATAACCGTCGATCTCGAGGCCGTCGCGGGCCTGGCACTTCACCAGGTACATGTCGGCGAGGTCGGCCGGGTTCAGCCATGGGCGCACCTTGGCAAGCGGCAGGCTGCGGTTCGTGGCCGGCTCGACCAGGGTGTAGTAGCCGGGCTCGCGCGCCGAGGACGAAAAAACGAGCATTCGCTTCAGGTCCCAATCCATGCTGACGATCTGGTTGACCAGGCCCGGATTCGCCGTGTCGATCTTCTTCTGCAATTCTTTGAAATCCGGCTCGAACCAATACTGGCGGGGCCCCTCCGTGACATAGCGTACGCCCAGCAGCCGGCGGTGTTTCGGCGAGAAGATCGCCGCGTCCACATCGTATTTCTCGTGCTGAAAGAGCGGGGGACCGAATTGCCTCTCCTTTAGGTCAAAGGCATAGAGCGCCTTGCGGCCGTTGGGCGACGGCTTGAACACATAAAGCGTATGATTGTCGGCCGCGAGGCCGGCGAAGGAATAGCCGATCGTGTCGGTTCCAAAATCCACCGAAGGACCCCACGGGACCCCAGGTTCGGCCCGGTAGATCAGCCGGGTGTTCACACCGTCGGTGAGCAGCCCGAAGCGGATGTGACCGTCCCAGTCGGCGCCCCAGGCCTTCACGTTGCCCGGATTCTTCTCCACGACGTGGAAAGCGCCGGTGTAGGTGTCCAGCTGCAGCACGTCCGGACAATCCGCGGTGGACAGGTTGGTCGAGTTCCAGACCAGCACCCGGCCAGCCTGGTTGCCCGTGGGTTGCATCAGCGCCCAGGGATTGAAGATCGTCGGGGAGACGGCTCCCCGGTTCCGCTCGTCCCCCCAACGCTCGGAGCCCGTGAGAAAGCACGGGTGCGACAGGTCGCGATTGATGGCCGCCCAGCCGAAGGCCGTGTAGACCACGACGCGGTCCGGTCCAATCCAGTCGAAATCGTAGACGATATTTTTCCGCGTCATCCGCTGCTTCCATACCATCACCGTCGCATGCATCCGGGCGACGTCGAGAAACCCGATGCCGGAATCTCCGTCCTTCCACAGGAGATAGCCGACGCTGGCGCCGTCGGCCGACAGTTTCATGCCGGCATAGAGGGGCGAGCGCGCAAAATCCTCCACGGAGATCTCCGCTGGCGCGTCCCCCGCCGCGAGCCAGGCCAGCGCCGGAATCACCGCCGCCCGGAAGGGCCATTTCATGAACCGCGAATCTGCCGGTTCGGCGTATCGTTCGCAAGGCGATAGGCGCCGCCGCAGTCCGGCAACCGGCTAGCCGCGGCCGGAGAACATCTCGGGATCGAGCGTGCCCGCGGCGACCCGGACGACCGGGCCGGTCTGGCGGACCGCAAAGGCCGGGCCGATCTCGACGCGCAGGCGCCCGCCGGGCATGTGCACGGTCACCTTGGCCTCGACGAGGCCGAGCCGCCGGGCCACCGCCGCCGCCGCGCTGGAACTGCTGCCGGAGGCGAGGGTGTAGCCGGCGCCCCGCTCCCAGATCTCGAGGCGGAGGTTCCGGCGGTCGAGGATTTGCAGAAACTGCACGTTCGTCCGCCGCGGGAAGTTGGGGTGCACCTCGATCGCGGGACCGTACGCGCGCGCCAGGTCCGGTGAGATCTCCGGCAGCGGGATCACGCAGTGCGGGTTGCCGACGGTGGCGGCGCAGAAGGTGAACGTGCGGTCGCCGATCGTGAGGGCTTCGTTCAGGACCTCGCGCGTGGGGCCGGTGACGGGGATGCGGTCGCTGGCAAAGCTGACGGTGCCCATCTCCACTGAGATCCGGTGCGCAGCGCGCACCTCGGCGCTCACGACGCCGCCCGGCGTTTCAATTGTGAATCGCGGCGTCCGCGCGAGCCTCCGATCCCACAGGTAGCGCGCAAAGATGCGCAGGCCGTTGCCGCTCTTTTCCGCCTCGCTCCCGTCGGGGTTGAAGATGCGCAGGCCGAAGCCGGCCCGCTTGCTCGGCAACGGGCCCCACAGGATGCCGTCGGACCCCGGGCCAAAGTGCCGGTCGCAGACGCGGCGGATCTGCCGCGCGGCGGGAGGCGCGTTCCGGCCCCATTCGCGCGGATCGAGCACCAGGTAGTCGTTGCCCAGGGCGTGATATTTGTGGAAGCGCATCGCGGACAGACGGGAAACCACGAATCCCGCGAAATGACACGAAAAAAGTTGCCGGGGCCCGGCCCGGGGCGCGGGAGGAGGGGTCCGGAGCTCGGAGCCGGTCAGCCGGCGCTCGTGGCCGGCTCCGGCAGGGAGTCGAACAGCGAACGCGCCCGGATCATGGCCGCCACCGGCGGTTGCACCAGTTGCTCCCAACCGGGCTCGTTGGCCTTGAGCC
>JBJKRD010000214.1:0-2675 GCA_046704925.1 Opitutaceae bacterium
AACTCGAGGCCCAGCCGCCGGAGCTCGGCGTGGATTACTTCAACACCTTCCAGGAGACCTCGCGGCACTACCGGCAAAAGTGGTTCGAGGTGGCCGATTTTTGCATCTTCAATGTCGGCGGTGTCGGCACGCTGGAGGAGATCGGCATCGAGCTGTGCAACCTCAAGCTCGGGATCCGGCCGCGCATTCCCTACATCTTCTACGGCGCCGGCTACTGGAACGATCTGCGCAAGCAGTTCCGCGAAATGATCCGCACCAACCGCGCCCCGGCGTGGATGGCGGACTACGTCCTGTTCACCGACGATCCGGACGAGGTTGTCGCGTTCTATCGCAAAAAACTCCAGGTGCTGTGAGGCCCCGCGCCGAACAGGGTTTCGCGTTTTGAGCCCTGGGTCTTGGGTTGATGTCCAGGACGCTCACGGCACAAGAAACCGCGGTTTGACCATCGTTCCCATGGACCCCTCGCCCCTCGACGATCCGGTGTGGAACTGCCTCGCCGGCGCCCACCGGCCGCACGCCGATGGCGACGGCCTGGCGCGGCGGTACCGCCGGGGCTTCGCGCCGATCGGGGCGATCGCGGAGCCGACACCGGCGGCCTATGCGGCGCTCGCCGCCCTGGTCGATCCCGACGAGGCCCTCGGCATCGGTGGTCCGGAACTCCTGGCGCAGCCGCCGGGCTGGATCGTGGAGGAGGAGGGCACCGTGCAACAGATGGTCTGCGCGGGGCTCATCGCCGGCCGTCCCGGCCCGGTGACGCCCGTGGCGCTCGGCGACGCCGACGTGCCGGCCATGCTCGCGCTGACCGGGCTCACGCAGCCGGGACCGTTCGGCCCGTTCAGTCTCCGCCTTGGCCTCTACCTTGGCATCAAGATCGACGGCCGGCTGGTCGCCATGGCCGGCGAACGCTTCGCCCTCCCGGGCTTTCGTGAGATCAGCGCGGTGTGCACCCATCCCGACTGGCAGGGCCGGGGGTTCGCCCGCCTGCTCATGACCCGCCTGGCGGCCGACATCTACGGCGCCGGGCTTGTCCCGTTCCTGCACGTGCTCACGACGAACACCTCGGCCGCCGGGCTGTACGAGCGGATGGGATTCCGGCGGCGGCGCACCTTCGCCCTGCAGATGCTGCGCCGCGCCGCGGGCTAGCCGCTCCCCGCCGGCCGGCCGTCGAGCGTCATTTTCGCCGCGGCCGTTTTTTGGATCGACCCGAGACTTTCGACCTTCGACCTTCGACGTCAGCCGTGTCCGCAACCCTCCCCTCCTCCGTCCTCATCGTCGGTTCCGGCGGGCGCGAGCACGCCCTCGTGAAGGCCTGCGGCGCTTCGCCGGCCCGGCCGCGCGTGCTCGCCGCGCCCGGCAACGGCGGCATCGCCGGGGAAGCCGCCTGCTTCCCGGTGGCCGCCGACGACGTGCCGGGCCTCGTTGCGCTGGCGCAGCGCGAGCGGATCGAATTCGTCGTCGTCGGTCCGGAAGTCCCGCTTTCCCTCGGGCTGGTCGATGCCCTCGTCGCCGCGGGCATCCCCGCCTACGGACCCAAACGCGACGGCGCCCGGCTCGAAGCCTCGAAGATCTTCACCAAGGAACTCCTGCTCCGCCACCGGATCCCCACCGCGGCCGCCGCCTCTTTTTCCGAGGTTGCGCCCGCCCTGGCCTATCTCCGTTCGCGCCCGGTCCCCATCGTCGTCAAGGCCGACGGTCTCGCGGCGGGCAAGGGCGTGATCGTCGCGCCGAGCGTCGCCGAGGCCGAGACCGCCGTGCGCGGCATGCTCGAGGGCGGCATGTTCGGCGCGAGCGGCCGGCGGGTGCTCATCGAGGATTGCCTCGTCGGCGAGGAGACCTCGATCCATCTGGTCGTCTCCGGCCGCGACTTTGTCGTGCTGCCGACCAGCCAGGATCACAAGCGCGCCGGCGACGGCGACACCGGGCCGAATACGGGCGGCATGGGCGCCTATGCCCCGGCCGACGTCGTCTCGCCCGCCCTTCTCCGCGGGATCCGGGAGACGATCGCGCGCCCCAGCGTCGAGGCGATCGCCGACGCCGGCATCGATTTTCGCGGCACCCTCTACATCGGTCTGATGCTGACCGCCGACGGACCCAAGGTGCTCGAGTTCAACACCCGTTTTGGCGACCCCGAGACGCAGGTCATCCTGCCGCGCCTGGCCACGGATCCCTTGGAGCTGATGTGGGCGGCGGCCCACGGACACCTCCGGGGCTTGACGGTGCGCGAACGGCCGGAGCCGGTCCTCTGCGTGGTGGTCGCCGCGCGCGGTTATCCGGGCGGATACGCGAAGGGCGAGGTCATCACCACGCCGGAGCCGCTCCCCGCCGGCACGTGGATTGTCCACGCCGGCACCGCGCTCGATGCCGCGGGCCGGACCGTCTCGGCCGGCGGGCGGGTGCTGGGCGTTTGCGCGCAGGCCCCCACGCTGCGCGCGGCCGCCGATCGGGCCTACGCCGTTTGCGCCGCGATTCAATATGCCTCAAAGTACTACCGCCGCGACATCGGCGCGCGGCAATTGAACCGGCAATGATCTGGAACCGCCACTCCGCTCCCATGGGACCGCAACGAAACCAAGGCCCGCGAGGGCTCCCTTGGACCGCCTGGTGTCTCCGGGCCTCGGGGGTGAAGTCACACCGCTCGGGCCCCATCCGGCCGACGGCCGGGAACCGATGCCGGC
>JBJKRD010000215.1:0-5058 GCA_046704925.1 Opitutaceae bacterium
CGGGGTGGCGGCTCTGAACGACGGCGTGGGCACGAATGCCTTGTTCAACCAGCCGCAGGGCGTCGCGGTGGCCGCCTCTGGCGTGCTGTATGTGGCCGACACGGGCAACGCGGTCATCCGCCGGATCGCGACCGACGGCACGGTGACGACCATGGCGCTGACCGCGGCGAGCTCGTCACCCGGCTCCCCGTCGGGTTCCGCGGGCTCGCCGGCATCGGCACCAGCCGCAGCGTCCGGCGGCGGGGGCGGCGGCGTCGTGGGCGGCGGTTTTGTTGCGGTCCTCCTGCTCCTCGGGACGGCGCGATGGCTGACTTCGCAGCGCTTCCCGCCGTTGCCCGTGGTTCAGTCATTGCCGGAGAACTCCGCGCCGGTGCCGCGGGGCGGCCCCAGCGCGGATTTGGGAGTTCCGCGCCGCGGCAACCTCCGGCCTAGGGTGTGGAGGATTTGAGTGGGACGGTGAAGGTCACCGTCGTTCCCTGTCCGGGCGTTGATTGGATCTGGCAGAGCCCATGGATTGCCGTCAACCGGCGGCTCATGTTGTCCAGACCGTTGCCCGGAGTGAGCCGCGCCGCATCAGGCGACGGATGCACCGTCGCAGTTTCCGGGACGAACCCCTGCCCGTTGTCCTTGATCCTGAGCGCAAAGGAGTCGGAGCTGGGGGTCAGCCGAATCGAGGCTTCCGTCGCGGCGGAATGCTTGACCACGTTGTGCAGGGCCTCCTTGAACGCCAGAAACAGATTGTGCCGTACGTCGGCGGTCAGTCGCCACGGTGGCAATTCCATGGGGATGTCCAGGCGGCAGCGGATGCCGGCGGTGGCGAGCAGATCCTGCGCAAACTTCTCCAAATAGCTGGTCAGACTCTCCAAGGTATCGTGTCGCGGGCTCACCGCCCAGACGATCTCGTCCATCGCCCGCGTCAGTTCGTGCGCGGTGGCGTAGATCTGGCTCAGGCCGGCGGCCGCCCGCTCCGGGTTGGCCAGGTCGCCGCGGGCGGATTCGCTCAGCATGCTGATGCGCGTGAGATGGGCGCCGAGATCATCGTGGATGTCGGACGCGATGCGCGCCCGCTCGTGCTCCAGCGCCCGCTGTTGCTCGAGTCGCGCGAGCTTCCGCTGCATCCGGCGCCGCATGGCGAACCAGACCAGGCCGCCGCTGGCGGCGACGACCGCAACCAAGACCAGCAGGCGAAACCACAGCGTCTGCCAGAAAAAGGGCAACACGCTGAAGGCCAGGCTGGCCCCCGTGTCGTTCCACACCCCGTCGTTGTTGCAGGCGACGACCTGCAGGGTGTAGTTTCCCGGCGGGAGGTAGTTGAAATCGACTGCGCGCGTCGTGCCGGCATCGATCCATCCCGTCTCAAACCCGCGGAGGCGGTATTTGAACCGGACCTTGTCCGGATCGATGAAACTCAGGCCCGTGTATTGAAACTCGAACCGGTGCCGCCCGGGGGCGATTTCGATGGGCGACGCTTGGATCGCCAAAGGCACCGGCCGGTCATCCACCAACATGGCTTCGATCTGAACCGGCGGCGGCAGGGGATTGCTTTCGATTTTCGACGGATTGACCACCACCAATCCCTTGCTCGTGGGAAACCAAAGGCGCCCATCGGGCGTTCTGCATCCGGCGGGTTGCATGCCCTCCGAACATTCAATGGTCGGCATGCCGTCGTTGATGCCGTAGGCGCGGCAATGCACCGCGCTGATTCTCCCGTCCGCGCACCGGTTCAACTCCGCCTCGCTGGCCTGGATGATGCCATCAAACGAACTCATCCAGAAATTGCCCCGCCCGTCTTCCTCGATATCTCCAATCACGCTACTGGGCAATCCCTGCCGGCGGTCGATGACGGCGAAGTGCCCGTCCTTGTACCGGTCCAGGCCGCCGCCGAACGTCCCGATCCAGAGTGCACCTTGGTGGTCAAAACGCAGGCACTCGATGAAATCGCTGGACAGGCCGTCGGTCGTCCGGAAACGCCGGATCTGATGGTCCTTCAGGCGGGCGAGACCGTCTCCGGCCATGCCGAACCAGATATTGCCGTGATTATCCTCGGCGATCGCCCGCACGTCGCGCAGCGGTTGCCCGTGGCTCTGGGAATACCAGACGATCTGGCCGGCCTGATAATGCAGGAGTCCATTCGCGGTCCCGATCCACATGCTCCCGTCTCGGCCAGCCAAGAGGGCGGGCGTCGGCGTCATCATTTTTTCCAGGCCGGGGACAAGCTCAAAACGGCTGCCACTCTGAACAAACACGCCCCCGCCCCAACTGCCCGTCCACATCCGCCCCTGCGCATCCTCCGCCAGGGACCAAATATAGTAGTGGCTCAGACCCTGGGGAATCCCGTAATTGGTCCAACGGCCGTTCTGAAGCCGGTACAGGCCTGCGCCTTCGGTTCCCACCCAAAGGGCGTCACCCGGTCCCGGCCAGACCGACAGCACCGAGTGTCCCTGCCAGCGGTCCGGCGGCGCAACGGTCTCGATGATGCTGGGGCGCAGGAGTGCCAATCCTCCGCCGCCCGTGCCGACCCAAAGGTTTCCCTCCCGATCCTCGAAAAGAGAGGTGACCCAGTCGGATGGCAGGCCGCTGGCATGGTCGAAATGCCGCGGTTGGGCCGGCCGATCGGGATCAATCAGGAACAAGCCGCTGTCCGGCGTCCCCATGGCCAAGACGCCATCTCGCATTTCCAGCACTACAGTCACCATGCTCAGTCCCCAGGGCGCGTTGCCGAGATTCTCGGCCCAGCGCCCGTCCTTCCATTTTCTGATCTGACCGTCGGCGGCGACCCAAAGGCCGCCGTCGCGGCTGGCGCCGAGGCCCTGAATATAGGGATAGGCCGCGGTGGAAACGCCGAACGAAAACGGCTGCAATTGGCCGTGTTCCAGCACCACCACCCGCTCGTTGCGATCGATCCAGATCATTCCATTCGCGGAGCGCGCCATGTTCAGCACGGGGGCGAACGTGTTGTCCTGGGGATTCAGCACCAGACCGTCCTTCACACGCGCCAGTTGACCGTCTCCATTCATCGCCCACATCGTTCCGGACTCGTCGGAGGCAATGCCGGAGATCTTTCCCTCCTGCCAGGCCGGATGAAACGCCACCGCTTGGAATCGCCCGTTCTGGTACCGGGTGATCTGGCCGCTCTCATCGCCGATCCAAAGCGCGCCGTCGGGCGACTCAAACAGGCAGGTCACGCGGCTGTTGCGCAGCGCCGGCGTGTCGTTCTGGTCAAAGACTGTAAAGCGCACCCCGTCAAAGCGGACTAGCCCGTTGTACGTGCCCGCCCATACGTAGCCATCGCGTGTCTGCAGCACCGCCGTAACCTTGTCTTGCGGCAGTCCCTGTTCCGCCTGCCAGACGCGGACGACGTAACCGGGGGAGGTGGATACCGGCGCGGCCACCCCCGTGCGCCCGAACAACCCGGCCGATGCCAAGATCATCCAGCCAAGGTAACGGGCAGGGGTAGTCCGGCACCGCATGGGTGAATCCTCTCCGGGCGGCCGGAGACGGGGCAAGGCCTATTTGCCGGTCAGTTCTGGCCGGCAAGCGCAACGGGGCGAAGCGTAGATGACGGCGGCGGCAGTGCGCGCTATAACCAGCTGATTACCAAGGCCGGACGTGGGATCACCCGTCCTCAGCCAATCCCTGCAGATGGGCTGACTCTCCGAGCGCAACCCGGCCGGCGATTGGTTAGCACCGCGTTCGGTCGTGATCCCGGGCGTGCCGCCCCGGCCTTCGCCCCGCAGGCGCGGGACTTCGGCGGGCAGCGGCCGCCCTCCATTCAGTGCATCGTCCCGTATTGGAGCACCGCATCAACTCACGGGGTCGAATGGCATGAAGGTGTATCGCCGAGAATCCGCCTGCCGGGCTTACTGGTTCAATCTGCCTGTACCATGCGCCCGCCCGCGGAACTCCGCCCAACCGATTTCGGGCGGCGCACACGTGATGACGTGGGGCGGACCGCGAAGGCAGAGGGCGACCTGATATATTGCCGCGGCCGGTCCCATCGCCAGAACCGTCGGCGATCTGCCACGCGGCCCGGAGGGAGGCGAGGTGGAGGCAATGGACCCGACCTGACCCGCGCAGCGCATCCGCAGCCAATGCGTCACACCGGGCCGTTTGTAGTCAGAATTAACCGTGGACTGGAAGGCGTGGCGCACGCAACCTGCGCCGGAATTGCTCTTGTTGTCCGTCGAGGTGAAGGTCGAATTCGTCGCGCGGAACGGAGTACCGTCATACCCGTGGAAAGCTCGATTTCACAACTGGACAGGTTCCGACCATGGGAAGGAGGCCGCCTGCTGCGCCGGGTCCTGATCCTGGGAGGGCTTCTCGGTGCGCTGGCGGGCCGGGCGGCGCCCGAGACGACAACGGGACCGGCGACGCCCCTCGCGTGGTGGCTTCAGGCCCGATTCGGCATCTTTGTCCACTGGGGGCTGTATTCGATCCTCGGCCGGGGGGAATGGGTGCAATGGAACGAGCAGATCCCGGTCGAGGTGTACGCTCGGCTTGCAGCTCGATTCAATCCGCAGCGGTTCGACGCCGACGAATGGGCCGCCACGTTCAAGGCGGCCGGCGCGAGATACGTGGTCTTCACCGCCCGGCATCACGACGGTTTCGCCCTGTTCAATGACCCGGGCAATCCATTCACCAGTATCAGCACGGAAGCCCACCGCGATTTTGTCGCCGCATACGTCAAGGCGATGCGGGAAGCCGGTCTGAGGGTCGGCCTGTACTATTCGGTGCTCGACTGGCGATTTCCGGGATACCTTGCGCCCGGAATCTACCAGGCCAGCGCCGAGGCCATGCGGGCCCAGTATCACCGCCAGTTGAAGGAGCTGCTCAGCAATTACGGGCGAATCGATGTGCTGTGGTTCGACGGCGGGGAGAACGATTGGCTGAGTTTCGGCGGCGACTGGAGGGGCGCGGGATGGGTAAGGCGACCTCCGGGCCGGCACTACACGGGCCAGTTCCGCTGGCAGCATCACGAGATGTACGAAATGCTTCGTCGCCTGCAGCCCGATGTGGTCATCAACAACCGGGCCGACATGCCGGCGGATTTTCATTCGC
>JBJKRD010000216.1:0-6808 GCA_046704925.1 Opitutaceae bacterium
CGCTGGCGCGATACACGAACATCTTTTCGCAGCCGACCCAATCCCCGTCGCGCAACAGCAGGCCGGCGGTGCCGCCTTCGGAGGCGAGCCCTCCCCACGAGCCCCAGGAAGGGAAGAGGATCATCCAAGCGTCGCCGCCGGTGATCCGGACCGGCCGCGGCAACGACCAGGATCCGGCGGAGTCCCGCCGGACGCACGACAAGGTTGCGAACGCCCACATCACCGCCAACAGCGTGGTCGCCGTCAGGAGCCAACGCGTCTTCATGTTCGATTCCCTTCTGGCAAGGCTGGACTCTCGGAAAGCCATGGCTGACCGGCCGGCCACTCGCTCGCCCTCAACCGGAGCGGTGGTGACACCGGGACGAGAAGGATCACCCCGGCCTCATCGCCGCCGGCGGTTCAAGCTGCGCGGCTGGACGACCCGCAGATGTCGGCAGCCAAAATAGCCCGGACGCCCGCGGCCACAAGCGAATTGGGGCCCTGCGCCGGCCGGCCTGGTCGCCCAGTCGGCGGCGTTTTGTGCGGCCGGCACCCCGGGGCCGCGTGGCGGCGATCTTCAGGCGTACCAGTCGCGACGGGTGAGGGGCAGGCGGGAGGCGCCGCCGGCTTCCGGCTTGGACAACAACACCTGGTAGACGCCCACGTGGCCGCGCGCGAAACCGTGCGCCGACCCGGCCATGTACAGACGCCAGACGCGGTAGGTGGCCTCGTCGACGAACTTCAGCGCCGCCTCATGCGCCGCCTCCAGGCGCCGCACCCAATGCCGCAACGTCAGGGCGTAATGCTCCCGCAGGTTCTCCACGTCGCGCACCTCGAGACCCGCCGACTCCGCCGCCCGCAGGACCACGGGAATCGGCGGGACGTCGCCGTCCGGGAAAACGTAGGCGTCCGTGAACGAGGCGCCCACCGCCCGGCGCGGGCGCGCGCCCTCGCCGATCGCGTGGTTCAGCAGCACCCCGCCGGCTTTCAGCCGGGCGGCGGCCGCGGCAAAATACTCCGTCAACTGCTCCGCGCCCACGTGCTCGGACATCCCCACGCTCACCACCGCGTCGAAGGTCTCCGCCTCCGGCAGCTCGCGATAATCCCGGGCGGCGAACTCCACCTGGCGCCCCAGCCCCGCCGCCGCCGCCCGCGCCGTCGCCAGGTCCACCTGCGGCCGGCTCAAGGTGACGCCGGTCGCGCGGACGCCGTAGTGGCGCGCCGCGTGGAGCACCAGCCCGCCCCAGCCGCAGCCGATGTCGAGCAGCCGCTGGCCCGGGCGCAGCCGCAGCTTCCGGCAGAGCAGGTCCAGCTTGGCGGTCTGCGCCGTGTCGAGATCGTCGTCAGCCCGCTCGAAGTACGCGCACGAATAGACCATGCGCCGGTCGAGCCAGAGTCCGAAGAACTCGTTCGACACATCGTAGTGGAACGTCACCGCCCGGCGGTCGCGCTCCGGCGAGTGCCGCCGGCCCGTGGCCCCGGTGAAGGCCCGGCCGGCCCGGTCGCGGACGGGACCCGCCGGCAGCCGGTGCAGGTGGTAATATTGCATCAGCGCCGCCAGGCCGCGGGGCGCGGCGCGCCCGGCCAGGGCGTCCAGCAGCTCGAAACCCGCCTCGATGTCGCCCGCAATGTCGAAATCGTCCGCGAGGTACGCCTCCGCCATGCCCCGCTCGCTCCCGGCCGCCAGCATGGCCCGCAGGGAACCCGGATGGCGCAGGACGACCGTCGCCGCCCGGGGCCGCTCGTCCGGCCAGCGGGTGCCGTCCCAGAATTGAAAGCCGACGTCCGTCAACGTCAGCCCGGAAAACAGTTCGTCGAGAAACCGTACGCTTGTTTCGATCTCCGCCGCCAGGGTTGTGCTCATGAATCACCTCCGTGTTCGGGTTTATTCTGACACCAGGCCGGCGCGGTCGCAATCGGCACCGGCGAACGTTCCGGCGGCCCGCCGGGTGGAGTCGACGCTTGAACCGGCCCCCGAAAGCGTGAAGGTTGGGGCCGGCCGCCCGGCCGTCCCATGAATCCCGCCGCACCCTTGCATCACGTATTCGTCGACTTCGAGAACGTACCGACCATCGACCTCAGCACCGCCGCCAGCCGGGCCGTGCAGGTGACGATGCTGCTCGGCAAATCCCAGAAGAAACTGCCCGTGGATCTCGTGCAGGCGATGCTGCGGAACCCCGACCGGTACCGGCTCATCGAAATGGACTTTGCGGGGAAGAACGCCCTCGACCTGGCCCTGGCCTACCACGTCGGCGTGGCGGCGGCGGCCAACCCGATCGTGACCTTCCATATCGTCTCCCGCGACAAGGATTTCGATCCGCTGGTGGCGCATCTGCGCAGCGCCCAAATCAAGATCTTCCGGCACGACCGTTTTGCCCTGCCGGCCATCCTGGGCACGGGCCGGACCCCGCCTCGTCCCAAGGAGAACGCGGAAGCGTTGACCGACTGGCTCACCATCTTCGCCACCCGCCTGCGGAAGGCCAGCGCCGCCCGCCCCAAACGCAAGGCGACCCTGCTTTCGCTGATTGACGCCGAGACGCAGGGCCAGTTGCGTGCCGGGGAAGCCGGGCGGATTGTGGACGCGCTCTGCCAGCGCGGCGCCATCGAGATCGACGAAAAAGACCGGGTGACCTACCCACCGGCCGATGCATCTCCCCGTTAGCCCGGGTCAAGATCGCTCCTGGCGCCGGCGAACGGGAGTCCGCCGCGCGGGGGAATCCTGCCCATCGCGAATTCTGAGGATCCACGTGGCGCGGAACCTCTTTTCCCGATCGGCCGCCCCGGTTCCGTCGTGCCGGGGACAGGCATCGATCCGACCATGAGCCGGCAGAACCTTGAGGGACACCCGGGCCGCTGGCTGGCGCCGGCCCTTGCCATCGCATTGTCTGCCATGCCCGCCCGGGGGGAACCGCCCCGGGTCGTGACCGTCTCCCGCCCGGACGAAGTCACCGTCACCGCGGCGGGTTCGCCCTCCACCTTGAGCTTGGGTGGAAGGATCGGATCCTGGACTTTCATGGGCGACACCGTCACCCCCGGCAGCGGGCAAGCGGCCGTCTTCGAGGATTTCACCGATGTTTGCGGGCACCTGCTGGTGGTCGGTCCGGCCGGCGTCATCGCCGACCTGCCAAAATCGTGCGCCTCCAGTTTTGCCGCCACCACCGGTCTGTACCGCGGACACCCCCACGCGGACGTGATGCAAACCGATGGGGATCTGCTCGGCGGCGAAATCCTCGCCCGGCCTGGCGATCCGTCGTACGCGGAGGTGGCGGCCTGCCTGCCGCCGATCGCCCGGATGTTCACCTACACGTTCGTCGGCACGCCGGACAGCGCCGACAAGGTGGGTTTCGAATACGGCGGGCGCTCGCCGACCTTCGATCCCGCCGTGTTCATCCCCGCCATCCGCGGCGTGCGCGAAAAACTGGCCGTGGGCGACGGATTGGTGGGCGGCTGGCTGCCCGTGGTCCGTTTCGTCTATCCCGAGGCTCCCGGCACCTGGAGCGAGTTGCTGGCCTTCGCCCCGTTCCGTATGGTCAACGGCAACCGTTGGGCGCAGCCGGTCTGGTATCGCGTCGCCCGCATCGAAGATCGCCGGCTGCAATGGGTGCGGTATTTCGACACCTACATCCCCTTCCCGCCCCGGACCGACCGGCCGGCGGCCCCCTTTTACGGCGATCTCCTGGCCATGAAGGCGCAGTGGGAATCGCGGCTCGCCGGCGCCATGCGGATCGCGGTGCCCGATCCGCGGCTGGCCGACCTGGCGCGGCTGTCGCTGGTGCGGGCGATGATCACCCATGTCGGCGACGAACCGAAATACGGCGTGCTCGACCGGAATTACGGCGGCACCGAACACGACGGTTTTCCCGACACCTTCAACACCGAGACGGCCACGCTCTGCGACTGGGGTCTGCTCGACCTGGCCGGGAGGAACCTGGCCGTCTATTTCGGCCAATTCGTCCGCGACGACGGCTCGCTGCTCTATCGCGGGCCCGAAACCGGCCAATACGGCCGGATGCTGACGGTGGTGGCGCAGTTCGTGAACGACGGCGGTGATCCCGCGATCGTGTTGCGCTACCGAAGGCGCATCGATGCCGTGGCGCGACTGCTCCTCGCCCTCCGGCGCAAGGCGCAGACCCTGCCGGTCACGGATCCCGCCTACGGGATGATCGCCGGCTGGAGCGAGGCGGATTCATCGCTCAATCCCGATCCCGGGCGTTACCTGCAGCCGTATTTCGGCAACAGCACCGAGGCGGCCCGCGGCTTCCACGATCTCGGCGCGGTCTGGGAACGGTTGGGACGGGAGCGCGGCGACGCGGCGCTGGCGCGATGGGGTGCCGAACTCGAAAGCGAGGCCGCGGCCCTGGAACGGGACATCCAGCAGGCGATCACGCGTTCGCTGCTCGCGGACTACGCCCCCGCCTGCCTGCCGGCCATCGCCGGCGCCCGGGTGCCGTTTCATCTCGCGGTCGCCCGCGATCCGCTCGATCCGCTCCACCGGAGCTATCGCTCGTACATGGAAATGCTCTTCTCGGGCGACCTGACGCGCGGCCAGGTGGAAACGATCATCCGTTATCGGGCCGCGCACCGGGACTCGTATCTCGGGCTGCCCACCGCGTACGGCTACAACAGCCACGAACTGGCCGGCTTTCTCACCTACGGCCAGGCCTACGGGTTGCTGCAGCACGATTTCATCCGCCGGTTCCTCCTGGTCCTCTACAGCGAGATGGCGCACGGATACACGCGCGGCACGTGGACCGCGCCGGAAACGCGCAACCTCGACCCGCAGCTTGCAGCCGCGCCCTACTGCGTGCCGGCGCAGCTCGTGGTGCCGATGCTCGCCCGCTGGATGCTCGCCTTCGAGGATCCCCGCTCCGCCACCCTCTGGCTCGCGAAGGGCACGCCGCGCGACTGGCTCGCGGACGGCCGGTCCATCTCCGCGGACCGCGTGCCCACCCGGTGGGGCCGCATCGATTTCGCGATCGCCTCCCACCTGGCGGCCGGACGGATCGAGGCCACGATCTCCCTGCCGCCAACGCCGTTCGGCACGGCCGTGCGGCTTCGCCTCCGCGTTCCCTCCGGGCATCACCTGTCCGCGGTGACGCTGAACGGGCGGGCCTGGCCGCATTTCGACCCGGCGCTGGAGACGATCGACCTGCCCGCCGGAATGACCGGGCGCCTCGCCCTCGTGGCCGCTTACCGGGCCGAGTGACCGATTCGCAGCCGGACAGAAATCCGGCCCGACGCGGACACAGCGGCGCCGTTTCCGCGTCGTGCGTTTTTCATGGTGGGACTGCGCGCAATTTTGTCCCGTTTGGCTTCGCGGACCCCGAAGCCCCGCTACCTCAAGTCCTCACGGAATCTGCCCACGCGATCCGCGGCGCGCCCTCACCCCGGCGGGTGGCGAACATCGACGAATTTGGAACCGCCTTCGGACTCCCTCGGTCGGTCGGCCCATGAGAAAAATCCTTATATTACTTATCTTGGTGTTCGTCCTCGAGACGGCGTTTTCCGGCTGCCTGCTCGTCGACCGCGATCGCCGGGACCATGCCCGCCGCGAGCATCACGAAGATCGCGACGACTACAATTGACGCGGTGACCGCCAAATGAGGCCGCCATTCACGCACCGGTGTCGTGAAGGCACCTGCGATCGGCATCGCGGGGCGGGTAATCGCACCCCTCCGGCCGACCCCGCGCCGGGCTCACGGCGAATATTGGTCGATCACCGCCTTCACGACGGCCGGGGTCAGCTCGTAGCCCTCCAACAGCGGGTAGCCCTCCCACCGGACGTAGCCTTGCGGGTCGATCAGCAGCACGTGCCGGATGCCGGTCACCCCCACCGCCCTCGACAGGCGGCCTCGCGGATCGATGGCGACGGCGTAGTCGATCCTCGGCTCCTTCATCGCCCGGACTTTCGCCTCGGTCTCGTCGGACAGGCCGATGACCACCAGCCGGTCGCCAAAGGCGCGGCTGATCTCGTTCAGTTCCGGGATGGCCCGCCGGCAGGGGCCGCACCAAGTGGCCCAAAAATCGATCAGCACCAACTTGCCCTTGGTGGCGGGAGCCGGCGTGAGCCATTTTTGGACCACCAGCGCCGGCGCCTTCCGGTCGAGAAACGACTTCGCCCGGATTCTTTTCCCGGCCGCCGCCGGCTGGCCCACGAGCGCCGCGGTCAGAAGCACAGGAACGACCGATCGCATGGGGAGGTGGATTGCCGGCTTGGCTCCAATCCGAATGGCGGCACCGTGACCCGATTGCAGTGGGGACGCAACCACCCTCTCCGGACGAGTGAAGCGGCCCGCATCCGCGTCTTTGCTGCCCGCGCCCGGCGCAACCGGATGGATTTCCGCATCCCGCCTGGCCTACCAGTGCCTGAAACAGGCGATCGAACCGGCCTCACCGTGATGTTCGTGCGTACCCTGGCGGCGACCCTGCTTGTCGTCTGCGAATTGGCCGTCATGGCGGCCGGGGCCCCCCACCCGGTGCCATCCCGGCCGCATCCCGAGCTCCGCGCCATTATCCCTTCCGAATACCGGTTTTTGCCGCATCCGGCCAAAACCGGGGCCCCGCCTCCGGTCTGGTCGACCCGGGCCTCGGCGGACGACCTGCCGCCGGCAGCGTCGTCTGAACCCGGTGTGGTCCGCATGCCTGCGCTGGTCGTCAACGGCGCTCGTGAATTGCGGGAGTTGCAGACCGATCTGCAGCGCCAGGCCGTCCAGGCCCGTGTGCGGGAAAGCTATCAACGACTGGGCATCGGCGTTCACGAGCTTCACCTGCGAAAGGTGACCCTCTACACGGCCACCGTCTTCCATATTCCCTTCATGTTCGGGATCCG
>JBJKRD010000217.1:0-2933 GCA_046704925.1 Opitutaceae bacterium
CACCCAGGGTCAGGGTCTTGCGTCCCTTTATGAAGTTGCCGATCGGCAGCGGGGTGTTGCCGCTCACGTCGTGAGCAAAGGCAAGCGACGGCGAGAGGTTGATGCCGGCGAACAGATTGTTGTAGTCGAGGCGGGCCGCGACCTGGTAACCCCAGGAGGTGCGGTCGGGAAACGCGCTGAACGGCGTGGCGGGGAACTGGCCGTTGCCGGTATTGACCATTTCGGCCGTCGTGCCGCCGGTGAACGTGCCGGAGCCGTCGAAACGCAGCACGCTTTTGTCGGGCAGGTCGGGCACCCACGTGACCCCGGCCTCCAGCAGGGTGACCAACTGGCTGGCGCCGAGCACCCGGCCGAAGATCTTGGTGGCGGTGGCCTGGGCCTGCCAGACGTCGAGGCGGCGGTAGCCTGAGACCGGCACGCCGAACCGGCCGCTGTAGTTGCCGATCTGGTTGTTGGTGCCGAAGGTCGAGCCGCCCGGGGTGTCGAGGGCCGACAGCGCGGCAAAGAGCAGTTCCACGTCATCGACCTGGAGGGGCACCTTGGACTTGTAGGAAACCTCGCCCTGCAGCGAGATGCCGGTCGAGCCGACGTCGGTGTTGAAGCTGGCCCCCAACAGGTCGATGCCCTCGGGGTACTCGATGTAATAGCGGCCGGTGGCGGCCGCCGTGAGCAGGCCCACCTTCTTGGCGCCGCCGGCGATGCTGACCGCCGCCGGATAGAAGGGCTGGAGGCTGGTGGGAAGCGCCGCGGCCGGGACGTTGGTCAGGGCGGCGCCCAGCAGCGTTTGGAGCGCACCCGGCACGCCCGCCGCCGGGTAACCGGCCGCGATCATCGCCGGGGCCAGTTGCGCGGAAGCCAGGCTGGAAGCCGTGGACTGGACGAGGGCCGCGCTGATGGGAGCGGTTGGAGTGACCGCGCTGATCACCGGCAGGCGGCTGTGGTATTTCAGGTAATAAAAGCCGAACTCGGTGTCATGCAGGCTCGGCGCCAGGTAGCGCAGCGCCAGGCCCCATTGATTGAAATTGTTGCCCTCGTGATCGAGGCCCCGCGGAATCGCCCCCAGCGGCTGCTGGTCGGACAGGGCGCCGAAGCCGAGGTAGACCTTGCTGCCCCCGCGGCTGGCAAAGTCGTTCGTGCTGAAGTAGGTGCCGTCCGGGTCGATTTCGGTCCGGCGGAACTCCATCAGCCAGACCGCCTCGAGCGAGAGGTTGGGCGTCAGGCCGATCGAGGCGTCGACTGCGTACACCGGCAGCAGCGCCTCGCGCAGCTCCGCCCCCGGGGCGCGCAGACGCGACACATCCACCGGATTGATGACGTTGATGCCGTTGGGGATGTAGGTGCTCTCACCCCAACTGATCACCTGCCGGCCCACGCGCACGGTGAGCGGCATCGAATCGACCTCGAATTTGCCGGCGATGTAGTTGTCCAGCAGCACGGCGTCGGAACCCACCCGCTCCTTGGCCAGCTTGGTCAGCGGCGTGTGCGGCCGGACCGTGTCCTGGTTCTTGGGGTCGTAAAAATAGTAGCCACGCACAAAAACGCCGAAGTTGTGCCATTTGAGCTCCAGATCATGCGTGCCCTTGTAAAGCACCGAGGCAATGCCGGACGGGTAGTTCAGGTTCCCGTCGTCGCTGTTGACGGAATTCTGCAGGCCCGGGACGCCCTGAAACGTGTTGCTCGTACCGTAAAAACTGGGATCCGGGTTGTTCAGCCGGTAGAGGACTCCCACGGAAAGCGTGGAATCGAAGCTACCGTTGACCTCGCCGAGGGTGAATACGAAGGCATGGACGGACAGGGCACCGCCGATAAACAGCAATGCCGCCATCCCCAAGGAGATTCCGCGACGCCCGGGGACGGACGCGGAAAGGGCAGGTTGAGGTTTCATAGCTGGAACTAGAAACGAATTAAACCTCCGCGCGGGGAGGTTTCAGGGGTTGGGGTTTGGGTTAACCCGAAGGCACAGACTTGTGCCGGGAATGAAGCGGTCTTTCGCCAGACACGGCAAGATCTTAAAATTCCGGCGCAAGCGTGTTAGCTTCGTTAATGGACGCCGCCAGCGCGCGCATTTCTAATGTCGGACGGCCCGACGCGACAGCCGAACCGCGTTCCGCCGCCGCGGCATTCCCGCTTTGACGCCGCGCCAATTCGTGGCGTGATGGCTTTCATGGAGGCGGCGTCGCACATCCACATCAAGGGCGCGCGGGAACACAACCTGAAGAACCTGGAGTTGCGGCTGCCCCGGGGAAAGCTCGTGGTGATCACCGGGCCCAGCGGCTCGGGCAAATCGTCGCTGGTCTTCGACACCCTTTACGCGGAGGGATACCGGAAATACATGGAGAGCCTCTCGACCGAGGCGCGCCAGGTCCTGGCCCAGTTGCGCCGGCCGGACGTGGATTTCATCCACGGGCTCTCGCCGGTGCTGGCGATCGAACAGCGCACGGGCGGCGGCTCCCCGCGCTCCACCGTGGCCACGGTCACGGAAATCGCTGATTACGCGCGGCTGCTGTGGGCGCTCTGCGGCGAGCAGTTCTGCCCGAAGGACGGGGGCCGCATCGAGCCCCGGTCGCTGGATGACTGCGTGGAGCGGGTGCTGCGCGAGGGGCCGGGAGTACCGGTGGTGCTGCTCGCGCCCTGGATGCGCGCCAAGCCCGCGGTGCTGCGGGACGAACTGCCCCGGCTCCGGCAGCGGGGATTCCAGCGGGTGCGAATCGACGGGGCGATCCGCTCCGTCGACGATCCCGCCCTGATTCCCTCGGGCGCCCGGGAGCTGGCGGTGGACCTGGTGATCGACCGCCTGGTGTCCGCTCCCGAACAACGCAGCCGGCTGGCGGATTCGCTGGAACTGGCCTTCCGCGAGGGTGAGGACCGCGCGATGGTCCTGGCGGTGGACGCCGCCGGCGGCGTAACCCGGGAGCTCCCGCTGAGCCAGAGCC
>JBJKRD010000218.1:0-5689 GCA_046704925.1 Opitutaceae bacterium
CCGACGTCCTCGGCCTGTTCGGCGCCGAGATCCGCGAAGAGGTGGTCGAACGGCTGGGCACGCTCGAAAGCACTTCGGTCGAGCTCGTGTCCAAGGTGGTGCGCAGCCTGGGGCGCCGCGGCAACGCCGGCGTCCGGCCCGTCCTGCACCATACCGGCGGGATCCAGGCGGTGGCCGACGTGCTCAAGCGCCTCGACAAGGAGGCGACGAAGAACCTGCTGGCGCGCCTCGACGAGCGCAATGCCGCCCTGGGCGCCGGGATTCGCAAGCGGATGTTCAATTTCGAGGATCTCGGCCAGCTCCAGCCGGCGGACCTTCAGCGCGTGATGCGCGAAGTCGACTCCGCCGGCCTGGCCCTGGCGATGAAATCCGCCAGCGAACCGGTGCGCCAGAAGATCTACGCCGCGATCTCCAAGCGGGCGGCCGAGAGCCTGCGCGAGGAAATCGCCCTGCTCGGCGCCGTCCGCCGCAAGGAGGTCGAGGCGGCGCAGGACGCCGTCATCCAGACCGTCCGCCGCCTCGAGGAGGAGGGCCAGATCTCCCTCGACAACGACCAGGAACAACTCGTCGTCGCCTGACCATGGCCCTCGCCAAGCTCATCGCCTTTGACCGCCCCCTCGTGGGCGTCGCCGCCGCGGGACGCCCCGCGCGGATCTACACCGAATCCGAGGTCGCCGCCCTCAAGCAGGAGGCCTACCGGCAGGGCGAGGACGCGGCGCGCGCCTTCGCCGACCGCCAGATCGTCGATCTGCGCGCCGACCTGCAGCGCCTGCAGGACGGACTCTTCCCCAACCTGGCCACGCTCGAGCAGGCCCTGCTGGCGGAGCTGCGCGCCACCCTCCCGGCGCTCACCCTCGACGTCGCGCGCCGCCTGTTGGCCGGCTTCGAGCCGCCGCCGGAGGTCATCGAACGGGTCTGCCGCGAGGCGCTCGACCAGCTTTTCCCGGAGCGGGACAATCTTGAAATCGCGCTCAGCGAGCGCGACGCCGATCTTCTGGCGCGGCTGAACCCCGAGTGGACCCGCCGCTATCCCGGATTGCGGATCCGCAAGGACGCCGCCCTCGCCCCGGGCGACTGCCAGGTGCGCAGCCGCTTCGGCCTCACCGACGCCCGGCTTTCCGCCAAGGTGCACTCGCTGTCCCTCGGCCTGACCGGCACGTGATCCCCATGGCCCCCGTCCTCACGCTCGTCGATGCCCTGCGCAGCCAGATCCGGACGATTCCGGCGGCCCAGCGGCTGGGCGCCGTGACCGGGGTGACCGGGCTCGTCATCGAATCGGAGGGCCCGAACGTCGGCTTGGGCGAGCTCTGCCTGCTGCGGTCCGGGCGGGACGACGTCTCGGTCATGGCGGAGGTGGTCGGCTTTCGCGACCACCGGGTGCTGCTCATGCCGTTGGGCGACACCACCGGCCTGCACGCCGGCTGCGAAGTGGCGGCCTGCAATCGTCCCCCGATTCCCGCCCCCGGGCCGGCGCTGCTCGGCCGCGTGCTCGACGCGCTCGGACGGCCGATGGATGGCCGCGGCTTCGTCGCCCTCGAGGGTGACGATGCGCCGGTCTCCGCCCCGCCGCATCCCCTGCGCCGGCAGCGCATCACGGAGCCGTTTGTGACCGGGATCAAGGCCATCGACACGTTCGTCCCCTTGGGCCGCGGCCAGCGGCTGGGTTTGTTCGCCGGTTCCGGCGTCGGCAAGTCGACCCTCCTGGGGATGATCGCGCGCGGCGCCGAGGCGGATGTCGTCGTGGTCGCCCTCGTCGGCGAGCGCGGCCGCGAAGTCCGGGAATTCCTTGAGAAGGACCTCGGCGCGGCGGGTCTGGCCCGCGCGGTCGTGGTCGTCGCCACCTCCGACACGCCCGCGCCGCTGCGGCTGCGGGCGGCGTTCACCGCCACCGCCATTGCCGAAGCCTTCCGGAGCGAGGGCCGCAACGTCCTCCTGCTTTTCGACTCGGTGACCCGCTTTGCGATGGCGCAGCGCGAAATCGGCCTGGCGATCGGCGAGCCGCCCGCCACCCGCGGGTACACCCCCTCCGTATTCGGCCTCCTGCCGCGGTTGCTGGAGCGCGCCGGCGCGGGCGAATGCGGCGCCATCACCGCCCTCTACACCGTGCTCGTCGAGGGCGACGATCTGAACGAGCCGGTGACCGACGCCGTGCGCGGCATCCTCGACGGGCACATCGTGCTCTCGCGCCAACTGGCCAACTTCAACCACTACCCCGCGATCGACGTTCTCGAGAGCGTGAGCCGCCTGGCGCGCGACATCTGCCCGCCGGCCGAGGTCGAGCTCGTCGGCCGTGCGCGCGAACACCTCGCCCTCTACCGCAAGAACGAGGACCTGATCACGATCGGCGCCTACCAGAAGAACACCCACCCGGCGCTCGATCGGGCCATCGCCCTGCACGAACCGCTGCGCGATTTTCTTCGCCAGGGGGTGCACGAGCGGTTCCCGCGGGAGCGGAGCTACGAAACCCTTCGCCGGATCCTCGCATGAAACAATTTCGGTTCAGCCTGCGGTCGGTCGCCACGCTCCGCGCGATGCGCGAGCTCCGGGCGCGCGAAAACCTGGCCGCCGCCATCCGGACCGTCGAGGCGGCGGCGCTGGCCAATGCCCAGGCCCGCACGCAACGTGCGCAACTGGAGCACCTGCTGCGCGCGGCCGACACCGCGCGCATCCGCGCCGGCGAACGCGTCGCCGCGCTCCAGGCCCTGGGCCGCGCCAGTCTGGCCGAAACGGCGGCCGAGGCGGCGCTGGCCTCCGCCGCAGCCGAGCGTGAGCGCCGGGTGGCGGAATACCACGACGCGGCCCGCCATCGGAAGGCCCTGACCAAGCTCGAAGACCGGGCCCGGGAGCGCCATCGCCTGGCCCAGGAGCGCGAGGAGCAGGCCGCCCTCGATGAGCGGGCGGGGGCCACGGCCGCGAGAGCACCGTATTCTCCGTCATGAGCAATCTCCGCCACCCCGTGGTCCTGATCGCCGTCGGTCTGTTCTCCGGTCTCGCCACCGGGCTCGGCTGGTTCTGGCACACCGGCGACCGGGTCGTCCGCCAGGCCGCCGCCCACCGAGCCGCCGCCGCCGCCCGGAAGGTCGGCGCGCCGTGGGGTTTCTGGACCATCGAGATGGAGAATCTCGCCGCCAACCTCCGCGACGAGACCGCCAAATGCCACGCGCGGGAGCAGGAGCTCGACCAGCGTGAGGCGCGTTTCGCCGCAGAGCGGGCCGAACTCGAAAAGGTGCGGTCGGATATCGAGACCCAACGTCGGGCAATCTCGGGGCGCCTGATCGAAATCTCCGCCCTGGAAGGCAAGAACCTCCGGGCGCTTGCGCAGACCTACGCCGACATGAATCCGCCGGCGGCCGTCGAGATCTTCCGCAACATGGACGATGGGACGGTCGTCAAGATTCTCGCCCTCATGAAACCAGATACGGTCGGACCGATCCTCGAAGCCATGACCAAGCCGGATGCCGATCCGAGTCTGGCCAAACGCGCCGCCACCCTCACCGAGAAGCTGCAGATCGTGCAATCAGCCCGGCCGGACGGGTCCTGATTTCCCCGCCGCACCCGACGGCCCTCATTTTCACCCCCACGCCACGGATGGCGTGGATCCACCCACGGAGGGGTGAATCAGCCCGTGAACATTCCCTCTCCTTCCTCCCAACCCGCCGCCGTCGCATCGAACGCCGCCCCGCCGGCGACGACGAAATCCGGCGCCGCCCGCGGCGAGACCTTCGATGCGGTGGCGGCCGTTTTTGCCGCCTTGCTGGCCGGTGCGGCCCACGCGGGCGCCCAGCCCATCGTCGCGCCCTCTGGCGGAACCATGGGCCCGGCCGCCCACCCCGCGACGCCGGGAACCACCGCCCCGACCGCCACCGGCGGCTCGCCGCCCGACGGAACGTCCGACACTCCTGGAAAAAAGACCCGGCCCGACGGACATGCGCCCGACGTCGCCGGCTGCGTCGCGCCCCCCTCCGCGTCCCCACCGTCCCCGGCCCCAGACCATCCGGCCGCTGCCACCGCCACGGTCCCCGCGATTGCGCACGGCGCGACCGCCCCGGATGCGCCCGGATCCGCTTCGGCCTTAGCAGTTGCCCTGACGCTGTCCGACGCGGCCGCCGCCGGCGCGGCGGTCCCGCTTCCATCCGGGGCGTCGCCGGTTCCATCCAAACGAATCAAACCCGCGAATTCCATGGACGACGCCAGGGCTGACGTCACGCGGGAGGCCCCGACCGGACCCGCGCAGCCGACCACAACTGCCAATCTCAAGCGGATGCCGGAAACCCCTGCTTCCGGCATCCCCGGCACCGGCAAGCGCCCGGGTCCCGCCACTGACGTCGGCCCCTCCCTTCAAGCGCGGGGCTCCGGGAACGAAATTCCGGCCACCGCAGCCAAGTCAGCCGACCCGTCGACAGTCCCGGCCGACGATACCGGTCGCATGCCTGCGACCGGACGGGTAATCGCATCGGCAAATCTTGCCGACTCCACGGCCGTTCCTCCCCACCTCGGCCTCGGTTTGGACTCGCTCGGAACCGCGGCGCGAGCCACCGACAGACATTTACCTGCTGGCCTGCAAGGAGTTAATCCAACCCCTCCGCGCGTTGGCATCGCCAGTGCTACTCCCTCGACCGCCATGAATCCGTCGGCCGAATCGAATGCCACTGCTCCCGGGCGCCGTGTCCTCGACGCGGAGTCGGGCATCGACGATCGCGCGCTGGCGGCCATGCCGTCCCCGGCGGCAGCGCTCGCGCCGTCGGGCGACGCGCGTGACGTGCAACCTCCGGCGGCGCCGCCTTCGACGGCCGCCCACGCCGCGGCTGCGATCGAAGCCGCCGTGGCCGCGCTCGATCACGCGCGCAGCGCCGGACGGTCGAGCGTCGAACTCCATCTGTCGTTCGGCGACGCCACGCAACTCGCCGTGCGCGTGGAGTTGCGCGACGGCACCGTGCACACCACCTTCCGCACCGACTCGCCCGAGCTGCAGCATGCGCTCGCCCAGGAGTGGCGGGTGTCGGCCCCGTCGTTTGTGAGCTCCGCGCAAACGCACTCCGTGCCCGTCGCCGATCCCGTGTTCGTTCGCGCGAATCCCGCCGCGGGTTCACTCAACTTTTCCGGCGACGGGCAGCCGTCGCCCCACCAGGCGCCGTCCCCGGCGCCCGAGATCCTTCACCACCCGGCTTCGGTCACGTCGGTCGAGACCGCCGATACCCCGTCGGCGACCTCCACGATCCAGCGCACGCCCGGCGCCATCCTGCTTAACACGTTCGCCTAAACCGCTCCCACCATGTCCGTCTCCCCTGTCGACAGCACGTCCACCGCCTACGCGGCCGCGAACGCCCAGACGGCCGCCAGCACCTCGAGCAATACGCTGAGCCAGAGCGATTTTCTGCAACTGCTGTCCATGCAGTTTCAGCAGCAGGATCCGCTGCAGCCCATGGATGACACGTCCTTCCTGGCGCAAATGGCCCAGTTCTCGTCGCTCCAGCAGATGAACACCCTCAGCGGGGAGGTCACCCTGATGCGCAGCGACCAGCAGAAGATGGCCGCGGCCTCCTATCTGGGCCGGAACGTCACCCTGGACAACGGCGCGAACGGCACGGTGTCCGGCGAGGTCACCTCCGTCGATACCTCGGGCGACACCCCGCAGTTGCTGGTTGGCGGCGTCGCCTATCCCCTCTCCGCGCTCCTCTCCGTCGATCAG
>JBJKRD010000219.1:0-12692 GCA_046704925.1 Opitutaceae bacterium
GCCCACCCCCGCCCGGCTCGCCGACCACTCCCGCATCACGGGAGACTTTGTCGATGCCTTTGGCCGGCGCTGCTACCGCATTGCCCACTTCGATCGCCTGCCTCCGTTCTTCATGAACGTCGTGAGCTCGTCGGACCTCTGGCTCTTCGTGGCCAGCAACGGCGGCCTCACCGCCGGACGGGTCGACGCGGAGCACGCGCTGTTTCCCTACCAGACCGTCGACCACATCTACGACAGCGCCGGCCTGGTCGGACCCTGCACCGCCCTCTGGGTGGAAACCGGCGCCCGGCGGATCCTGTGGGAACCGTTTGCCACCCATGCGTCGCCCGGGCGCGTCGTGATCCGCAATCTCTACAAGAGCGTCGAGGGCGACCGGATCTGGTTCGAGGAGATCCACCGTCCGCTCGGCCTCGCCTTCCGTTACGGGTGGTCGACCGCCGACGCCCACGGTCTCGTGCGCGCCTGCGAACTCGAGAACCTGGCGGGCCGGCCGGTCCGGATCCGCCTGCTCGACGGCCTGCGCAACCTGCTCCCACCCGGCATCCCCTATCGGCTGCAGTGTGAGAGCAGTTGCCTCGCCGATGCCTACAAGACCGCCGAACGGCTGTCCCCGACCTCCCTCGCCGTCTACACGCTGGCCGCGGGCATCGTCGACCGCGCCATCCCGATGGAGTCGCTGCGGGCGAGCACGGTCTGGTCCGAGGGTCTGCCCCGGCCGACCATCCTGCTCTCCGACGCCCAGTTCGACGCGTTTCGCGACGGCCGGATCCCGGTGCCGGAGGAACGCCGGCGCGGCGTGCGCTCGGCCTACGCCGTCAGCTCGGCCTTCCGGCTGGCCGCGGGGGCCACGCAAACGTGGATGCTCGTGGCCGACACCGGCATCACCCAGGCCGGGGTCGCCGGCCTGCGCCAGGCCCTCGCGGCCGGCGGGCGCGGCCGTGCCGTCCAGGCCGCGGTGGATGCCTCCACCCGGACCCTGCGCCTCCTCGTCGGCTCGGCCGACGGATTGCAGGCCGGCGCCGCGGAAAAGACCACCGCCCACCACTTCGCCAACGTGCTGTTCAATATCATGCGGGGCGGCATCTTCGCCGACGGCCACCGGATCCCCGGCCGTGACTTCGCGGGGTTCGTCCGGGTCCGCAACCGGCCGGTCGCCGGGCGGCACGCGGATTTCCTGGCCGGGCTGCCCGCGGCGCCCGCGCGGACCGATTTTCTGGGGCTGGTCGCCGCCCGCGGCGACCGCGACCTCGAGCGCCTGGCGCTGGAATACCTGCCGCTGACCTTCAGCCGGCGGCATGGCGATCCCAGCCGCCCGTGGAACCGTTTCACGATCCGCGTGCGCGACGCGCAGAACGAGCGGGTGCTCACTCACGAGGGCAACTGGCGCGACATCTTCCAGAACTGGGAGGCGCTCTGCCTGAGTTTCCCGGAGTTTCTCGAAAGCGTCATCGCGCGGTTCGTCAACGCCTCCACCGTCGATGGCTACAACCCCTACCGGGTCTCGCAGGCCGGCATCGAATGGGAGGTGCCCGACCACGAGAATCCCTGGGCCTCGATCGGCTATTGGGGCGATCACCAGGTCGTCTACCTGCTGCGCCTGCTGGAGTGGTCGGGCCGCTTCCATCCCGGCCGCCTCGCGGCGTGGCTCCGGCGCGACCTGTTCAGCTACGCCAATGTGCCCTATCGCCTGCTCGACTACGCGGCCATTCGGAAAAACCCCCACGCCACGATCGAGTTCGACGCCGCCCGGCACCGGGCGATCGAACGCCTGGCGGCCGAATTGGGCACGGACGCCCGCTTTGTCCTCGGCTCCGACCAGCGGGTGCGGCACGTCAACCTGACCGAGAAGCTGCTGCTGCTCATCCTCACGCGGCTGACCAACTTCGTGCCCGGCGGCGGCATCTGGATGAACACGCAGCGCCCGGAGTGGAACGATGCCAACAACGCGCTCGTCGGTTTCGGCGTGTCGCTGGTCACGTTGTGCCACTTGCGCCGGCTGCTGGAGCTCTGCCGCGAGACCCTGCTCCCCGCGCTCGGGCGCGAACCGGTCGCCGTGGCCGGCGCGGTCGCGGCCCTGTTGTGCCGGGTCGACGCCGCGTTCGACGCCCATCGGCACCTGCCCGATCGCCCGGAGATCACCGACCCGGACCGGCGCGCCCTGCTCGATCTGCTCGCAAGCGCGGGCTCCGATTACCGGGACCGCGTCTACCGCGAAGGCCCCGGCTCGCCGGAGCCGGTGGATCCCGCCGCCATCGGGCGGCTGCTCGACCAGGCCGTGGGGTTCATCGACCACACGATCCGCCTCAACCGGCGCCCCGACGGCTTGTATCACGCCTACAATCTGCTCGAGTTCATCGAGCAGCCCGCCGGCCTCCGGCTCCACCGTCTCGGCATCATGCTGGAAGGCCAGGTGGCCGTCCTGAGCGCCGGCCTGCTGCGCGCGGAGGAAGCGATCGAGCTCATGACGGCCCTCCGTCGCAGCCCGCTGTTCCGGGCCGACCAGCACAGCTACCTCCTGTACCCGGACCGCACCACGCCCGGCTTCCTGGAGCGCAACGTGATTCCCGCGAGGGCCGTCGCCGCGTGCCCGCTGCTCCGCGAGCTCGGTGCCGCCGGCGACCGGCGACTCGTGCTGACCGATGCCGACGGCCGCCACCGTTTCAACCCCGACGTGTTCAACCACGCCGCCCTGGACGAGCGCCTGCGGGCCGTGGCGTTGGACGTCCGCTGGGCGGAGGCGGTGGCCCGCGACGGCCCCCGGGTCCACGAGATCTACGAAAAGGTCTTCAACCACCGCGCCTTCACCGGCCGCAGCGGATCGATGTTCGGCTACGAGGGCCTCGGATGCATCTATTGGCACATGGTGGCCAAGCTCCTGGTCGCCGTGCAGGAGAACTTGCAGTCCGCCATCGACGCCGGCCGGCCCGAGGCCGCCGCCCTGGCCCGGATCTATCATGACGTTCGCGCCGGCCTGGGCTTCAACAAGGAGCCGGCCACCTACGGGGCCTTCCCGACGGATCCCTACTCCCACACGCCCGGGCACTCCGGAGCCCAGCAGCCCGGGATGACCGGGCAGGTGAAGGAGGAATTGCTCACCCGCCTCGGCGAGCTGGGTGTCCGCATCGGCCACGGCACGATCCGGTTCGCACCGACGTTCCTGCGCGCCGATGAATTCACCCGGACATCCGGCGTGTTCCGTTACGTGGACGCGCAGGGGCGCGAAACCGAGTTGCCCCTGCCCGCGCGCTCGCTGGCCTTCACCCTCTGTGGCGTGCCCGTGGTCTACCATCGGCGCGCCGCCTTTGTCGGCACCCGCCTGCAGCTGGCCGATGCACCGGAACGGATCCAGACCGCCTGCGAGCTCGACGCCGCGGACAGCGCCCAGGTCTTTGCCCGTTCCGGCCGGATCAAGCGGATCGACGTCCACCTGGATGCCGTCACCCAGGTGCTGCCCGCCACCCGCCCCTCCCGGCGCCGCCCGCTTCAACGCCGCCTGCCGGATCCGGAGCCCTCCCTGCGCGCCGGCTGATCGCGGCCCCATGACCGCCGGGAAGGTCCTCTCCCTCATCTTCCTCCCGCTCGCCGCGGGCCTGGTCCCCTTGGGCGCCGCCTCCCTCTACCCCGTCCGGCTGGACGACCCGCAGGCCGTCTACCTGGCGCCGGCGGATTTCCCGGTGCACGCGGACGGCATCCACGACGACGCGCCCGCCCTGCAGCAGGCCATCAACCGTGTCCAGGAAACCACGCGCCGGGGCATCGTGTTCATCCCCGCGGGCCGCTACCGGCTCGGCGCGACGGTGTACGTCTGGAACGGCATCCGCTTGATCGGCTATGGCGCCCGGCGCCCGGTGCTCGTCCTCGGGCCCGATACCCCCGGCTTCCAAACGGGAGCGGGACACTACCTGGTTCATTTCGCCGCGGACCGCCCCCCTCCGGGCGAGCCCGTCCGCGACGCGAATCCGGGCACCTTCTACAGCGGGATGAGCAATATCGACGTCGAAATCGGCGCGGGCAATCCCGCCGCGATCGGCGTCCGCTTCCACGTGGCGCAGCACTGTTTTCTGGCCCACATGGATTTCCGGATCGGTTCGGGGCTGGCGGGCGTCGAGGAGGTCGGCAATGAGGCCGAGGACCTGCATTTCTTCGGCGGCGAATTCGGCATCCGCATGCACAAGCCGTCGCCGAGCTGGCCGTTTCTGCTGATCGACTCGACCTTCGAGGGCCAGCGGCGCGCCGCCATCGAAACCGAGGAAGGGGGCCTCACGCTCGTGCGCGTCCGGTTTCGCCACCTGCCGACGGCCGTCCTCGTACGCGAAAACCGCTGCGAGGAGCTCTGGCTGAAGGATTCGCGTCTGGAGGACATCACCGGTCCCGCCCTCGTGATCAGCGACGAGCACAACGCCCGGACCGAGATCAACGGCCAGCACGTCGTCTGCGTCCGCGTCCCCCTCCTGGCGCACTTTCGCGAGAGCGGTCGCGAAATCGCCGGGCCCGGCGCCATCTACGTGGTGCGGGAATTCTGCCACGGTCTGCGCCTGACCGACCCCGGTCAGCCGCCCGTCCTCGGCACCGTGTGCGACGCCGTCGTGCTGCCCGCCGCTCCGCCACCGCCGCCGTCCGACATTCCTCCGCTGCCGCCGGCCGACACCTGGGTCAACCTGCGCGCGCTCGGCGCGAAAGGCGACGGAATCACCGACGACACCGCCGTCCTCCGATCCGCCGTTGCACAGCATCGCGCCATCTATCTGCCGGGCGGCCGGTACCGCGTTTCGGACACGATCACCCTCCGCCCCGACACCGTGCTGATCGGCCTTGACCCGATCACCACGCAGCTCGTCCTGCCCGACTATGCGCCGGCGTTTCTTGGCGCGGATGCCAGCGTGCCCGCGGCGACGCCGCCGGCGGCCGACGCGAACCCCTGGCACGTCAGCCGCCCGCCGTTTCAAGGACTCGGTCCGCCCAAGGCCCTGCTCGAAGCCCCGCGCGGCGGCACCAACATCGTCACCGGCATCGGCCTCGATACGGGCATGAACGACCGCGCCGTCGCCGCCAAATGGATGGCCGGACCGGACTCGCTGATGAACGACGTGCGCTTTCTCGGCGGCCACGGCACCTACCGGGCCGACGGCACCCCGGTGCCGGTGTACAACCCCAGCCGCACGGGGCCCGCCGATCCCCGCCAGCGCTGGGATTCGCAGTACTGGAGCCTCTGGATCACCGACGGCGGCGGGGGGACCTTCAAGGACATCTGGACGCCCAACAGTTTCGCCCAGGCCGGCGCCTACATTTCGGACACGTCGACCGAGGGCCGGATCTACGCCATGTCGATCGAGCATCACGTCCGCAACGAGCTGATCCTGCGCCGCGTCTCCCACTGGCGGATCTACGCGCTGCAAACCGAGGAGGAGCGGGCGGAGGGTCCGCACGCGCTGCCGGTCGACATCGACGCCTCGAGCGACCTCACTTTCGCCAACGTCTTCCTCTACCGGGTGACCACCCCCGTCCCGTTTCCCTACGCGATCCGGGTCAACCGCTCCCACGACCTCCACTTCCGCGGCCTGCACGTCTACAGCCCGGGCAAGCTCAGCATCGACAACACGCTTTTAGACCAGGCGCACGGTACCGAAGTCCGCGCGCGCGAAATCGCCTGGCTCGAGGTCTCCGGCCATCCGCCCGCGGCTCCGCCGCCCCGCCTCTCGCCGGTCCGGGCGCCCGGCGCCGAAGCGGAGAAAGTCGCCGGCGGTTTCACCAACATCGACGGCGCCGCCGTGGATCGGTCCGGCAACGTCTACTTCGTCGACGCCGCCCGGCAGACCATCTACCGCTGGGCCCCGGAATCGCGGGATCTCACGCTGGTCCGCGACAGTCCGCTGCAGCCGGTGGCGCTCGCCTTTGACGGGGATGACGATCTCCTCGTCGTGTCCGACGCCGGCGAAATCTACTCCTTCCGCCCCGACCAACCGGGCGCCGACATCCAAGTCCTCGCGCCCCAGGCCGCCGCCCCGCGGCCCGGCCTCACGCCGGTGCTGCCGACCAACCGGTGGCGCGATGCCCATGATTTCGTCGCCGTCAATACCCGGCCCGAACCGTGGCAATACCTGTCGCCCGACGGCACGACGTTCCTGCCCGCATCCGCGGCCTTCCAGACCCTGAACCGGCCGGGCCACCCGCGGTGGCGGGCGGGCACGGTCGACCTGGTGCGGACCTACCAGCTGGCGCGCGCGGGTCCCGGGCGGCCGTTCTACGTGGCCGACGAGTTCGCGCAGAAGACCTGGCGTTTCACCGTCCGACCCGACGGTTCGCTGGCCGATCCGACCGAATTCGCCCAGGAGGGCGAGGCGGGCGTCACGGTTGACGCGCAGGGCAACGTCTACGTCGCCGCCGGCTCGATCTTTGTCTACCGCCCCGACGGCCGGCTCATCGACCAGATCGAAGTGCCCGAGCGGCCCAGCGCCCTGGTCTTCGGCGGCCGCGACCGGCAGACGCTCTTCATCGCCGCCCGCGGCTCACTCTACGCCGTGCGCATGCAGGTTGCCGGTCGGTGACTCCCCGGCGCGGCGACCGCCGCCGCCTGCTCAAGTCACCCGCCACGCGACCGACCACTTCACGGTCGCGCCCGCCTCCACCGACCCGTGCTGCCGCCACCGCTCCACGGCGTCGGCCAGCGAATCGGGCGCGCCGTTGGTCGGTTCCAGCGCCACATGCTGAAAGCCACCGTGGCCCCGGTTCAGCCAGACGCCGCAGAACGGCACGAGCCTCGCGTCCCAACGCAGCTCCAGTCGGGCGCCGGTGGCGTCATTCGCCAGCGCCGCCCTGCCCTCGCGCAGCGGGCCGGCGAATCCCTTCACACAACCCGGCGGCCGGCCCGGGAGTTCGAGGCGGTCCAGCCGCACGCCGGAGAAAGGCTCCGGCCAGGCCCAGGTGTCGCCCATGGCGATCGGCACGCCCAGGCCGCCGTTCAGGCGCAGGCCGCGCACCTCGCCCGGCAATTCAATCCGGTCCCCGGGGAGAAGGTGCAACAGCGGATGCAGCGACCAGAGGAACGCCTCGCGTTCGTCGCCGGTGTTGGTCAGGGCATAGTCGAACACGAAGGTGTCGGCGGCCTCGGCGCGGATCGTGCGGGCAAAGACGAACGGCGACACCGGCAGCCGCACGGTCGCCTGCAGCCGCCCGGCCGCCAGCTCCGCGGGATCGAGCGTCCAGCGCTGAAACCACGCCTCGCCGTGGTCAGGGATCGCGCGCCCCCGCCACTCGCAGCGGGCCACCGACGGCACGCATTCGTCGATCCCCGCCTGCGGGCTCCCGCCGAAGTCGTCGCCCGCTTGATTCGCCCACAGCCAGTCGGGGCGCGACCGGTGCCAGCACCACTCGCGGCCCGACCGCCGGTTGCGCAGGCTGACGATCCGGCCGCCCAGCTCGGGCACCGTGGCCAGCTCCAGCGCGGCCGTGCGCAACCCGACCACGGCAAAGCCCTGTTCCCGGGACGAAAATGTTTCGGCGACCTGCATGACCGCCGGCCCTCTGGACCGGCAGGGAAGGATATGATGACAAATCGCGTAGCCGCGATTCCTAAACCGTCAAGGACCCGCGCCCCCGCCCTATCCGCCGGCGAGGGCGCCGATGATCAGGAAGGGTTCCTTCCCCTGCGCGACGGCGGCCGGCAGCGGGGCGTCCGGCGGAACATGGGACACATCCTCCTCGCAGGCGAAAAAGCGCACGAGCGGACGGCGGCGGCGCGAGACGTGGTCCCGGATCGTGCCGCGCAACATCGGAAAGCGCGCCTCGACCGCGTCGAGGATCGCGCCCCACGTCACCGGGTCGGCGCACTCCAGCGTCACCTCGCCGGCGACGCCGGCGAGCGTGCGCAGATGCGGCGGGAGGACGACGCGGATCACGGCAGGACTTGCACCTCCACCGACAGCACCGCGGGCAGGTCGCGGACCGCGGCGGTCCAGTGGTCGCCGCCGTCGGGCGAGACGTACACCTGCCCGCCGGTGGTGCCGAAGTAGACGCCGCACGGCTCAAGCGTGTCCACCGCCATCGCGTCGCGCAGCACGTTCACGTAGCAGTTGCGCTGCGGCAGCCCCTGGGTCAGCGCCTCCCAGTCGTTGCCGCCGGTGCGGCTGCGATAGACCCGCAGCCGGCCCTCCGGTGGATAGTGCTCCGCATCGCTCTTGATCGGCACCACGTAGATCGTCTCCGGCTCGTGCGCATGCACGTCGATGGGAAAGCCGAAATCGGAAGGCAGGTTGCCGCTGACCTCCCGCCACTCCCCGCCGGCGTCGTCGCTGCGCATCACGTCCCAGTGCTTCTGCATGAACAGCACCCCCGGCCGCGACGGATGCAGCGCGATGCGGTGGACGCAATGGCCGACCTCCGCGTCCGGGTCGGGCAGCGTGTAGAGCGACTTGAGCCCGCGGTTGATGGGCTGCCAGGTGGCGCCCCCGTCGTCGGTCCGGAACGCTCCGGCCGCCGAGATGGCCACGAAGATGCGGTCGGGGTTGGCCGGATCCAGCAGGATCGTGTGCAGGCACATGCCGCCCGCGCCCGGCTGCCACCGGGCCCCTTTGGCGCGGCGCAGGCCCGGGAGTTCCTGCCAGGTGGTTCCGCCGTTGGTCGTCTTGAAGATCCCCGCGTCCTCCACGCCGGCGAACGCCGTGTCCGGATCGGTCAGCGAGGGCTCGAGGTGCCAGACGCGCTTGAATTCCCACGGATGCTGCGTGCCGTCGAACCTCTGGTGCGTGCCCGCCTCGCCTTCGTAGACGAACTTGTTGCTCTCGCCCCGCGGCATCCCGTCGGGGCTCTTTTCCGGTCCGCCCCCCGGGGTCGTCCAGGTTTTGCCGCCGTCATCCGAGCGCTGAATGATCTGCCCGAACCAGCCGCTGGACTGCGACGCGTAGAGCCGGTCGGGGTTCACGGGCGACCCCTTCATATGGTAGATCTCCCAGCCGGCGAAGTGCGGCCCGCTGACCTTCCAGCGTTTGCGGTTTCCATCGGCCGTCAGGATGAACGCACCCTTGCGGGTGCCGACCAGCGCGCGTACGCGGCTCATGGCTTGCTCCTTGGATTGTGGTTGAGGATGGAAGGGCGGTTCGGTGCGCGACCGCCGAGGGTATGGCTCCCCCTTTCGAAGTCGTCCGGGCGACCGCGGGCGGGCCGGGTCCCACCGGATTCCCCGGAAGGAACACGCAATTTCCCCGCCGGCAACTCACCGAGCGCAATTGCCTGTCAGGTCGCCGGCCGGCCGAAATCATCCTTGAAGGTGGCTTCCCTGGCCTCTTGGCGCCCTTGCGTGAGCCCAAAGATCCTCACGCCAAGACGCAGAGGCGCAAAGGGGTGACCGATCTTTTCCCCCGCGATCAATTGCCAGTAACGAAATGGAGGGCGAGCCTCCCGGCGAGCCGCTGGGGATGCCGTCGTTCGGCTCAGCTGGAGCTTCGCCCTCCAAGCAAGCCGTCACCGCTCGCCGGCCTTCGCCAGGGCCGCGTTCAGGGCCTCGACGTCCGGGGCGGAAAGCGGCGGCTGCCGGTAGCCCAGGACGGTGCGCAGGCTGGCCGACCGGGCCGCTTCGGGCAGATTCTCGAGAAAGTCATTCCCCACCTGTTGGACCAGCACCGCCCGGGCCGCCGCGTCGCGCAGCACGTCGCCCAGGTGGGAATCGAGCGTGAACGGCTCCCCCGGCTTTCGCGCCGTGCGATGGTACGCCGCCTGCACCGCCGCGGCGATGTCCGGTCCCGGCGTCAGCAGATCCTGCCCGCCGAGCCAGGTCAGCAGCAGGTTCGGCCACTGGTCCAGCGAGGGATCGTCCTGGCCGAGGCCGCTTCCGTGACCGCCATGCCGGAAGAGGTGCAGCTCGGCGGACACGCCCGCTTTGATCAGCGCGCTGTAGAACCCGACGCTGGCGTCCACCGGCACGACCGAGTCGTCCGTGGTGGCATAGATGAAGGTCGGCGGGGTCGTGGCCGTGACCAGCGTGGCCGGCGTGTACTTCTTCTCAAAGCTCTTCCGCTCCGGCTCCGCGATCTTCATCAGCGTCTGGTAGGACGGGATGAACTTCGGCCGGTCCGGCTCCATGGCATTGAGCCAGGGATACCCCAGCACGAGGAAATCCGGCCGGCTGCTCATCCGGTCGATCGGATCGGCCGCGTCGGGATTCCCGGGCGCGCCGACCGTGCCGGTCATCGCCGCCAGGTGCCCGCCGGCCGAGAATCCGGCCATGCCGATCCGGTCCGGCGAGATCTGGTACAACGCCGCATAATAGCGCACCCAGCGGATGGCGCGCTGGGCATCCTCCAGCGGGATCGGGTAGAGATAGCGGGCCCCCAGCCGGTAGCGGAGGACGAACGCCGTCACCCCGCGCGCGGCGAACCAGTCGGCCACCTGCCGGCCCTCCAGGTTGGCCGCCAGCCCGAGGTAGGCGCCGCCGGGGGCGATGACGATCGCCGTTCCGATCCCCCGGCCCGGATGCGGCACAAACACGGTGAGCGTCGGCGTGTCCAGGGGGCCGTGGCCCTTGGCGTCCGGCACGGCGCCGGTCCACAGCGGCTCGGTCGCGATCCCCAGGTTGGGATCCAGCGCATACGAGGGGCTCTGCGCCCGATCGGCGGGTTGCGCGTCGGCAACGACGCCCAGGGCCAGCACGCAGCCCAGGCAGACAGCGATGATCTTTTTCATGATTCGATTCCTAACATAGCACCAATGCGGAATAAAGTGGCGTCGCCATCCTGGCCCCGCCGGGGCGGCGGGGCTGGCGGCCCGGACCGGTGGTCGAGCACGGCTTTGCCGGCACGCTGCCCGCGTCACCTTTCAACGTCGTCACGCCATTTCGCGGCGTCCTGCCGTGTGGGACGCCCGCTTCGGGTGTCGCCGCGCCGGCGCGGGTGATTCCTTGGCTGCATGCCTGGTGAGGTGTAGGGCGGGGTCGCCGAACCCCGCCGAAATCGCTGGGAGGCGGCATTCGGCGATGCCGCCCTACAGTGCTTACGCACGCTGTCTGCACCGCTGTAAGTCCAAATCTTCGCGGCCCGCGAGGATTTTTTTTGAAGGCCGCAAAGACGCACAAGAATCGCTGGCCACCACGGAGTCTCTCGCGCGCTTATAAGCGCGTCAACGGCCTCGCCGAAGCCAACGACCAATTTTGAGCTTCTTGGCGGCCATTCTCAAATGGGCATTCGGTTGCGGCGGAGCCGCGCTGTGGAATCTTCAGGTTGATCGGTCCCGCCATGCAGCCCTCGCGCTCAACGTGTCTTTCCCACGTGCGCATCAAAGAACTTCGCCATGAGGCGGTGGGCCTCCTGCGATTCGGGCAGGTACCATTCGTTCCAAAACGCATGCGGCAGCGCCTCGAACACGACCAGGTGCGCGTCGTCGCCGGCGCGCAGGAACGCCCGGTCGAGGATCGTCGTCCCGCTCAGCAGCAAGTCGCGGGTGCTGGTGATGAAGAGCGTCGGCGGCAGGCCCTTCAGGTCGGCGAAGACCGGCGAAAGCACCGGATTGCGGGGATCGGCGGTGCCGACGTAGTCTTTGTCCCGCTGGCCCCGCTCGGCCGGCGGCTCCAGCTTCCCGGAGAACCCGTACAGGGTGAACAGGGCGTCGGAATCGGTGTACCGGCTGAAGTCGCCGTAGCCGGAGAAGATGCCCAGGGCCGCCGGCAGCGGCAGCCCCAATTGTTTCATCTTCACCGCGATCTCGCCGGTCAGGATCGCGCCCGCCGACGTGCCGTACAGGGCCATGTTCTCCGGCTGGTGGGACTTGAGCAGTTCCCGGTAGACGGCGATCACCTGGTCGATCGCCTCCGGGAACGGATGTTCAGGCGCCAGGCCGTACAGCACCGACACCACCTTGGTCCGGGTCAGGCTGGCGATCGGAATGGTTTCGGCGCTCGACCCCCAGTCGGCGACGAATCCGCCGCCGTGCACGTTGATCAACACGCGATCGCGCCGGTCGGCCGGGATCGTCGGCGCGGTGACGATCTTCACCGGCACGCCCGCGATGGTGCCGGTGGTGATCTCCGTCGGATACATCGGCTGCATCGCCTTTTCCAGATGGTTCTCCCAGGCCACGGCGCGGGCGCGGCTCACCTCGCCGGTCATCGGCGGGCCGCTGTCGATGTGTCCGGCCAGCCACTTCTGCGCCGCGGGGCTCAGCGTGGTGGGGACCGGCACCACGCGCGTGAGATGGGCCGTGCCCTGCGCGTCGATCAGGTTCGTGTCGCCTTCGGGCACGGCGGACGGGGCGGCCGCGCCGAACGCGAGGTAGGGAAACAAAGCCAGAACAAGCCACCAGAATGTTTTTAAGATTGTCATAGAGTGATTATAGGTCGCGCCCGTCGGCCGAAGGTATGAGGTGGCATTCGGCCTGTCCGCCAAAGCTCGCAGAGCGCCGGCGGAAGATGCCGCCCCGCAAACAAGGCATCGATGGATTCTCGAAATCGGTCTGCGGCGGCATTCGGCGATGCCGCCCTACACTTTTGGGGCACGCAGGCTGCAAAACCTCCAGTGACGTAGCGCAGCCATCCTGGCCCCGCCGCGGCGGCGGGGCTGACTGCCCGACCGGTCGTCGAGCACGGCTTTGCAGGCAGGATGCCTGCGCTACGCTTCGCAATCGTCGTCACGTAATTTTGCGAGGTTGGGTGTGATAATCGATCACGCCCGTCAGCCGAAGCCGCAGACGAAGGCCGACAGGTGCGGGGG
>JBJKRD010000220.1:0-6027 GCA_046704925.1 Opitutaceae bacterium
CCTCTCGACCGCCATACGCTGGCTCAGTTGGCTGCCCTCGCCGGGTGTGAGTCATCGGCCTCGGGGACAACCATCCGCAGCTGGGGACAGTTGGGATTGACCGGAGCCTGGGCCGATCGGCCGGTGCATGTCTACACGTTCGACACCGTGACTGGGACGGGGCTGTTCCTGCAACACGTCATCCTCCATGACAGTCGCAAATGGGCCTGGCAGCGGGTGACCGAATTCCGCAACCGACCAGTCGGCCACGGGGCGATCCTGCCGGCCAGCCGGCAGATCGTCGCCGCCCTCGCCAACGACCCGGTCGGCCTTGCCATCGCGACCGCGGATGCGGCGGAGGCCGCAGTACATCCGCTGGCGCTTGGTGGTTGGCACGACGGGCCCTACCGCGAAGCGACCCGCCGAAATCTGATCGATCAAAGCTACCCGCTGGCTCGGGTGCTGCCCGTCTACCTAAATCGCCCGCCCGGCCGGCCGGTGGATCCAAAGGTCCGCGAATTCTTGCGCTTCATTTTGAGCGGCCCGGGCCAGGCGGTGGTCGACCGCGCGGGCGGCTTTCTCCCGCTGGGCGCCGGTGCAGTGCTTCAGGGACGTCAACGCCTCCAGTGAAACGGCGTCACGCCCAATGGCGTTTGCGACCGGGGCCCGCCACCCCCCAACGCGCCCCGACGGCTTAACCAGAATTCAGCTTGGGTTAAGCCAAGGTTTATGGTCGCGGCCTACGGTCGGAGGGTTCGCGAATCGCATCCCATTCCGCCACCGCACCGTCTCACCTGATTCATTCGCGCCGCCTCTCCGGCTCCGGCTTCCCGCGTCAGGGCGACACAGTTTTTTTGCTGCCATGACTGCACCCCACCCATCGTACCGGCCGGCCCTGCCGGATCGGGTCCGGCCCCGGATTCGGCCGCTTCTCGTTGCGGCGGGCCAGCTCCTGGTCACGACCGCCCTCCGCGCCCTCCCGACCCACCTGGTCATAACCGCCGCGCCGGGCTCGCCGGCGGCCCAAAACCTGCCGGTGCTGCTGGCGGATTGGCGCGTGACCGGCCTCGTGGCGGACGACTACCTCATCCAGAGCGACCTGAAAACTGCGCCCTTTGGTTCGGTCGCCGTGTTGGAGTTCCCCGACGCCGCGGGCTTGCAGCACTGGCGCGAGAAGGCCTCGGGAGCCCTGGGCGTCGGAGCGGCCGTCACCGACGCCAACCTGCTGGCGACGGGCGAAACCTTTCCGCGCGACTCCACCAA
The DNA here is from genome assembly GCA_046704925.1 of Opitutaceae bacterium. Taxonomy (GTDB): domain Bacteria; phylum Verrucomicrobiota; class Verrucomicrobiia; order Opitutales; family Opitutaceae; genus Fen-1467. The sequence continues at coordinate 1,243 of JBJKRD010000220.1, forward strand.
ATCGGTCTTTTTCGTCGCCGAATATGCCGTCAAGGCGCCGCCGGAGCGCTACCGTGCCTATGTCGACGGCTACGTCGCACCGGAGATGGAAGCGCTGCGGAAGCGCAATGACCTCGTGAGCTATTTCCTCTTCGCGGCCCAAGACCGCTCGGCGTCTTCCTGGGACTCGCTGTTGCTCATGGAATATCGGGATCCGATCGCGGCCGACCACCGGGAGGAGTTGATGGGCGGCGTGCGCGCGGCGCTCGAGGCGAATCCGGCCTGGAAGGTGTGGAGCGGGGCCAAGCAAACCGTCCGGACCGAACGATCGCTCACCCGCGCCTCGTGGGTGCTGCTGCCGGCGCCGGCCCTCTCGGACCTTCCGGCCTACCATCCGGAATATCACGTAACCGGGACCATCCGGGTGCTGGGCTCGTACCTGAAGTATGCCACGCAGGCCCTGGAGGACGCCTTCGTTCATTATCAGCCCGACGCGCAATTCGCGAATAACTTCAGCACCAGCAGCGAAGGGGCCATCGGCGGCCTGTGCACCGGTGTGTCGGACCTGGCCCCGGCCGGCGATGACGCGAAGATCACGGATTTGATGCCGTTCTACAACGTGTACGGCTACCTGCCGACGGAGATCTCCGTCGCGACCGGCGACTACGAGAAGCGCGGCGCCCTCTGGCCCGCCGCCATCCTGGTGAACCGGGCCAACCCGATCAACCACCTCACGATGGACCAACTCGACCGTATTTTCGGTTCCGAACGCACCGGCGGCTGGGACGTGGGCCACAATCCCGACCACGCCATCCTGTTCACCGCGAAATACGCCCGGGGGCCGGAGACGAACATCCGCACCTGGGATCAGCTCGGGCTCGCCGGCGACTGGGCCGGGAAGCAAATCCAGACCTACGGCTACATCGCGCCGGGGTTCGCCACCTATTTCCAGCGCAAGGTCATGCACTGGTCGATCAAGTATAACCCCAATTTCCGCGAGTTTGTGGAACCCAAGGAAGCCGAACCAGGCCCCGACGGCAAACCGGTGGCGATCGACACCATGCTGTCGGAGCTTTCGAAGGACAAATACGGCATCGGCTGGGCGGCGATGTTTCACGCGAAGTATTACCCTGACCTGAAGCCGCTGGCGATCGCTGCCGGACCCAACGGGCCGTACATCGCGTACACACCGGAGAACGTGGCCCACCACACCTACCCGTTGGCCCGCGACGCCTACTTTTATGTCAACAAGGAGCCGGGCCGGCCGCTCGACCCGAAGGTGCGGGAGTTCATGCGCTTCGTCCTCAGCCGCGAGGGCCAGCAGGTCATCGCGCACACCGGATTCTATTATCCGCTGCCCGCCGAATACCTGCGCGAACAGTTGCAGAAGCTCGATTGAACCGGAGTCCCGCCCCATGAGAGTCCGCATCGTTGCCGTGGCCGGCCTGGCGTGGGTCCTGGCGGGCGCCCGGCCCACGCGAGCGCAACCCGTGCCCGTCGACCCGTCGCTGCCCGATAACCGACCCTACGGCCAGGTTTCGGGTCACCTCGCCGGCCTCACCGGCATGGACACCGTTGAGGCGATGATGCGGGCGTGGAACGACGGCTTTCGGGGATTCCAGCCCGGGGCGACGATCACCATCGAAATGAAGGACGGGCTCGGCCCGGAGGATCGCATCGCTCTCGGTCCACACACGTCCGAGCTCTTTCATCCCACCTACCAGGAGTACGAGGATGCGTACGGGTACGAGCCCTTCCGGGTGAAATTCTGCTTGGGCGCTTACATCCTGAAGAGCCACGTCTCCGCAATCGGGGTCTACGTGAACAAGAACAACCCGATCGCTGCACTCTCCCTGGCGCAGCTGGACGCGATCTACTCGTCCGAGCGTCGGCGCGGGTATCCGGCGGACATCGCGACCTGGGGCCAACTGGGACTAACCGGCGCGTGGGCGGACAAGCCGATCCATGTCTACGGTTTCTACTGGCGGGACGACGTGACGGCGTATTTCCGGCGCTTGGTGATGTTCGACGCCCCATTCAAATCCACCTACGCGGTGCCGGGCGGCGATCTGTCGCGCCGGACACCGGTGGTGGCCCACGACCTCATGGCGGCGATGGCCGCCGATCCGTACGCCATCGCGTTCGGCAACGCCTCCTACGCGACGGACCAGGTGAAGGCGCTCGCGCTTTCCGACCGCCGCGGCGTCCTCGGCACCTTCACCCTGAGCGACGTCGCCAGCGGGCGTTACCCGTTGCAGCGGTACCTTTACTTCTACGTCAATCGCAAGCCCGGCCAGCCGCTCCCGGCGCTGGTGAAGGAGTTCCTGCGTTTCGTGCTGAGCAAGCAGGGGCAGGAACTCGTCGCCCGCGATCATTACCTGCCGCTGCCCGCCGCCATGGCCGCAGCCGAGCGGGCCAAACTCGAATGAAGCTTCCCTCGCTCATGGAATTGCTCCGCTGCCCGATCGTCTTGGCTCTGCTCCTGATCGCGGCAACCGGTCTGCGCGCCACCGCTCCCGGTCCGCTTGAAGTCCAGGCGGCCCGGACCAAGCTGGTCAAGGGCAAGGGCTACGAGGTCTTCTATCACCGGCGGTTCAACCTTGACGACCTGCCGGAATACCGGCCCGAAACCGAGGTCGCAGGCGTGATCCGCATGTGGGGGTCCAACTACTTCACCGACAGTCCGCTGATGGGCTGGTGGGTGGAGGCGTTTCAAAAATACGAGCCTGGCGTCAAATTTCATCTGCACCTCGACACCAGTGAGCATGCCATCCCCGGCCTGATCTTCGGGGAATCCGACCTGAGCCCGCTGGGGCGCCCCATCCTTTGGGACGAAGAACTCGGTTTTCAGCGCGAGTTCAATCATCTTCCGCTGGGAATTCAGGTCGTCACCGGCAGCTACGATGTTTCGGGTTGGAATCCGGCGATTGGGGTGTTTGTCAACCAGGACAACCCGATCGCGCATCTCTCCCTGGAGCAACTGGACGGTGTTTTCGGGGCGGAGCGGTCGGGGGCGTGGCGCGGGATGACTTGGGATGAATCGTTGGCGCGGGGCCCGGACAAAAACATCCGCACGTGGGGCCAACTCGGGCTGACGGGAGCGTGGGCAGACCAGCCGATCCACGTCCTCGGCTACAACCTGCAGTACCATTTTCCCCTGAATATCGAGAACCGCGCGTTCGGCGGGCTCTCGGGGAAATGGAATGAACAGCTCCGCGAATACGCCAATAAACTCAATCCCGACGGCACCCTCCTCATCGCCGGCCAACTGATGCTGGATGAGCTCAATCGCGATCCCTATGCCATCGCGTACATTGCCGGCGGCACGCGGATGAAGATGGGTCACACCAAGGCGCTCGCGCTCTCGGTCAAGAACGGCGGACCGTACTATGCGCTGAATTTCGACCATGTCCGCGATCGCACCTACCCGCTGTACGAACAGGTCGATTTCTATCTCAACCGTCCGCCGGGACAGCCGGTGGACCCCAAGCTCAAGGAGTTCCTGCGCTTCATCCTCAGCCGCCAGGGCCAGGAACTGGTCGAAAAGGACGGCAAATACCTGCCACTGACCGCCCAGGCGATCCGCGAACAACGGCAAAAACTCGAATGAAATCAACGCCCCAAACCCTTCTGTTTCTCGCCGGCACGCTTTTCAGCGGCGTCGCCCTGCCCTCCGCCCATGCCCAAGCCGGGACGGCTGCGGACATAGCCAATGCGCTCCGGGCTCAAGTCGATCACTTTCGCATCGTCCGCGAGCGGGGCCGGACAGCCTTCTACCAGCCGCAGTTCGATCTGAGCGAGCTGCCGCACTACCAGCCGACGAAACTGCTCACGGGCTGGATCCGCATCTACGGCAACAACTACATCGCCGACGGTCGCCTGGGGGAGTATTGGCAGGAGGCCTTTGCCAAGGCCCAGCCCGGTCTCCGCCTTTCCTACTACCTGCCCACCTCGGCCGCGGCGCTCGGCGCGCTCGACTTCGACCAGGCCGACATCGTGATGTCCCACCGGCCGAGCTTCTATGACCTGCTCGCCTACGAGCGGATCAAGGATTGCGATCCGGTCGAGATCACCGCCTGCACCGGCTCGTACGACGTCGGCGGCTGGGAAAATTCGTTCACCATCATCGTCAATGATGCCAATCCGATCAAGGGCATCTCCATGGCGCAGCTCGACGGCGTGTTCGGCGCCGCGCGCGACGGCGGCTGGGTCGGCACCAACTGGCGACCGGATCTGGCGCGGGGGCCGGACCAGAACATCCGCACCTGGGGTCAGCTCGGGCTGACCGGCGAATGGGCCGACAAGCCGATCGACGTCTACGGGTTCAGCCTGCGCTACAACACCGCGATCGATTTCTGCGACCGCGTGCTCCACGGCAGCGACAAGTGGAACGAGAACATCCACGCATTCGGCAACTACATGGCGCCCGACGGCAAGCGCTACATCGAGGCCGACCAGATCACCGACGCCGTCGGCAAGGACAAGTACGCCATCGCCTTCAACCGCTACCGTGGCGAGCGGCCCCACGTGCGCCGCCTGCCGGTCGCCGCCGGCGACCGCGACGCCTACGTGCCGCACACCATCCAGACCGTCCAGAACCTCACCTACCCCCTGGCCACCCAGGTCTACTTCTACGTCACCGTGCGCCCGGGAACGAAGATGGACCCCAAGGTGAAGGAATTCCTGCGGTTTGTCCTGAGCCAGGAGGGGCAGGAAGCCGTCCAGCGGGACGGCAAGTACCTGCCGCTGACCGCTGCCGACGCACAAGAGCAGCGCAAGAAGCTCGAGTAAACGCACCCATTCGCC
>JBJKRD010000221.1:0-5713 GCA_046704925.1 Opitutaceae bacterium
CACCCCCCCAGAGCAAAAAGCTGCCGAGCATGAAACCCAGGGTCACCGCCGCGTTTTCGCCGATGCGGGCCCCAAAGTACTCCAGGGCCAACTGCGCGATCTGCAGGACGCCACCCAGAAAACCGGCCCCGGCGCCCACCGGCAGCGCGGTGCGGACGTGCGGGGCCGAAATCCTGGGCACCCGGAGCAAAGCGAAGCCGCAAGCCAGTAGGGGCAGCACCGCCTCCGCGGCATACCGCGTGCCGCCCGGCAGGGGTAACGGCGAGTCCTTGCCTGCAATCGCCAGCCCGATCAACAGCAGACTCAAAAGAACCGCGCCGACCATCGCCTTCCAGGTCAGCTCCACCACGCGCGAGCCGAGGTGAGAAGATGCGGGCATGCCGTCTCGGGTGGTCACCCGACGCCGCGGTGGCCGTGAAGGCCACCGGCTAGGCGTACCGCTCTTCCTTCCACGGGTCGGCGCCGTTGCTGTAGCCGCGGACCTCCCAAAAGCCGAGCTTGTCCTCGGCCAGGAACGTGACCCCGCGCACAAACTTGGCGCCCTTCCAGGCGTAAAGCTTGGGGATGATGACCCGGGCCGGCCCGCCGTGCTCGGCGGTCAGGGGCTGGCCCGCGAAATGCGTCGCCACCAGCACGTCGTCGTCGAGGCACTGCTCGAGCGGCGCGTTGGTGGAATAGCCGTCGTAGCCCGTGAAATAGACGAATCTCGCCTCCGCCTTCGGCTGCGCCAGCTCGTAGAGGGTGGTGAACGCCACGCCGCGCCACGCGCAATCGTATTTGCTCCAGCTCGTCACGCAGTGGAAATCGCTGACGTCCTCAACCTGCGGCAGGGCGTTGAACTGGGCCCAGTCCAGCACGGCGGGGCGTTCCACCAGGCCGTCGAGCGTCAACGTCCATTGGGCGGGCGGGATCTCGGGTTTGGAGCCCAGGTCGAGCACCGGGAACCCCGTGGTCAGCCTTTGCCCCGGGGGAAGACGGTCGGCGGACGCGACCGCGCGCGGCGCAAACCCGCGCTGTTTTTGTTTCTCGGCCCACTTCTGCTTGGCCGCGATGTACCGCTCGTTGGGCATCCGCGCACCCTAGGCGCGGGAGGGCGGTTGGCAAGACCGGCCGCGGGCGGGCGGCGCGCCGTCGCCGGTGGCCGCAATCAGTCCGCCGCCGGTTCCGCGGCACTCGGTCCCGTGGCGGCGGCGCGTTCCGCGGCCTGCAAATCGGCCACGCGGAGCCGGATGTATTGGGCCCGCGCGCGCCCGTCGTCGGCGCCGGCTTCCGCCAGCGCCCGGGCCCAAAGGCCGGGTTTGAGTTCGTTCCGGGCCATTTCCCCAGCCACCGCATCGTAGTAACGCTGCTCGATCGCCAGCGGGGGCGGGGCGGCGGGAGTCCGGCCGGCCGCGGCCAGCAACGCCGCCAGCTTGTCGGGCGGCAACGGCATCTTCAGCGCCTCGGTGACCGCCGCGGTGCGGTGGCGGTAGTACAGCACCATGCCGCCCTGGTAGAGCAGCGTGGCCAGCATGACCGAGCCGTACACGACGACGAGGAACAGGTGCACCAGCGGCACGATCTGATCGACGCTGAACCCGGCCTGTCCCAGGAGCGCATCGAGGTTCATCCCCCAGGCGTTGAGCATTTCGCGCGCGTTGGGAATCACCTCGTCGCGCAGGTAGCCGGCGTCGAAACTGAGCAGGCTGGGCAGCGCCCAGACCCAGATCGCGCCCAGCACCACGAGCTGGCTGTTCACCAGCAGTTTCATGCCGTCCGGGTCGCGGCGGCGCAGGCGCCGGTAGCCCATGATTTCCATGACGCCCCCGACGATGATGAACAGGCCCATACCCAGACCCAGCAGGCCGCCGGTGAAGATCGAGATGAAGAAACTCAGGACGGCGAAGATGGCGACGCTCCAGCCGTTGGTTCGCGAGGTGCGCAGGACGCGACGCAGAATCTCCTCGGGCGGACGCGGTTTGGCCATGCGCCCGACGATAGCCGGGATCCGGCGCAACGCCAACCGAGAGTTCGGCCGAACCGGGGTTGTCGTTGCCCTTGTCACCGCGGCCCGCCCCGCGGAAGCTCGCCGGGTTCCGGATGTCCCGCCGCGCCGCCAATCTCCGCCTCGATTTCCCGCCCGCGCTGCCGATCAGCGCGCGGGCGGAGGAGATCACTGCCGCCCTCCAACGGCACCCGGTGCTGATCGTCACCGGCGAGACCGGTTCCGGCAAATCGACCCAGATTCCCAAGCTGTGCCTGGCGGCGGGGCGCGGCACGTCCGGCCGCATCGCCTGCACCCAGCCGCGCCGGGTCGCGGCGCTTTCGCTCTCCCGGCGGGTGGCGGAGGAACTCGGCGTCGCGTGGGGCCGCGAGGTGGGCTGCAAAGTCCGGTTCACGGACCGCACGTCGGCGGCGACGGTGGTCAAGTTTCTCACCGACGGCATGCTGCTGGCCGAGCTGCAGGCCGACCCGGCGCTGCGGGAGTACGACACCATCATCCTCGACGAGGCCCACGAACGGTCGCTCAACATCGACTTCCTGCTCGGCCACCTGCGCCAGCTCCGCTTCCGCCGGCCCGGGCTGCGGATCGTCATCACCTCGGCCACGATCGATCCGGCGCCCTTCTCCCGGGCGTTCGACGACGCGCCGGTAATCGAGGTGTCCGGCCGCACCTATCCGGTCGAGCTGATCTATGCGCCGCTCGACGAGCTCGGGGCGGACGCGGACTCGTCCGACGAGACGCTGGCCGAAAAGGAGCTGCCGGGCGGGGTCCGGGCGGCGAGGGCCGAGGCGCTGCATTACGTCGACGGCGCGGTGGAAGCGGTGACCCGCATCCTGCGGGAGAGCGCGGCGGGCGACGTGCTGGTTTTCATGCCGGCCGAGCGCGACATCCGCGAGACGTGCGACCTGCTCGCGGGCCGCCGTTGGGCCGGCACCGAGGTGGTGCCGTTGTTCGGGCGCCTGACCAACGACGAGCAACAGCGGGTGTTCGCGCCCACGCCGCAGCGGCGGATCGTGGTGGCGACGAATATCGCGGAGACGTCGCTGACCATCCCGGGCATCCGTTTCGTGGTCGACACGGGCCTTGCCCGCATCAGCCATTACGCGCCGCAAAGTCGGACCCGCCGGCTCCCGATCGAGCCGGTGTCCCAAAGCAGCGCGGACCAACGCCGGGGACGCTGCGGCCGGGTGGCCGACGGGGTATGCATCCGGCTCTTCTCCGAACCGGATTACCGGGGGCGACCGCGGTTCACGCCGCCCGAAATCCAGCGCTGCAATCTCGCCGACGTCATCCTGCGCCTGAAGGTCTTCGGCCTGGGCGACATCGAACGATTTCCTTTTCTCAACGCCCCGCCGGGCAAGGCGGTCCGGGCGGGTTACCAGTTGCTGGAAGAGCTGGGGGCGATGGAGGAAAAGCGGGAAAGCGAGAGATCGGAAGGGCGGGAAAGCGGCAAGGCGCCGGACCGGGAGGCCGCCCCGGCGGCAGCCGGAGCGAGGTGGGAACTGACGGCCGTCGGCCGCGAACTCGCCCGGCTCCCGGTCGATCCCACGGTCGGCCGAATGATCCTGCAGGCGCGCACTGAGCGCTGTCTGCGCGAGGTGCTCGTCATTGCCGCGGGACTCAGCATCCAGGATCCGCGCGAGCGGCCGCTGGACCGCCAGGCGGAGGCCGATGCGGCCCACCGCCGGCTGGCGCACCCGGATTCGGATTTCCTCACCCTGCTCAACCTCTGGGAGGCCCTGCATGGCGATTTCGAGCGGCTCACCTCGGGCCGGCTGCGCAGCTTCTGCCGCGAACACTTCCTCTCGTACACACGGGTGCGCGAATGGCGCGACATTCACGATCAGCTCGTGGAGGTGCTGCGGGAGCGGAGCGAGTTCCGATTGACCTCGGTGCATGACGGCCGCCCGCGGAATCCGCCGCCGGGGGGCGAGTCCCCGGGGCTGGAATTCGGCTCGGCCGCCTATCGGGCGGTCCACCGCAGCATTCTGGCCGGCCTGCTCGGCAACGTGGCGGTGCGGGATGAGACCAGCGGACAATACCGCGCGGCGCACGATCGGAAGGTGGCGGTGTTTCCGGGGTCCGCCCTGTTCGTGAAGCCGGAGGCTGCCAGGCGCAGCAAGGCGGCGGGCGCCCGGGCACCCGCCGCGGCGGGGACGCCCGGCCGGCGGGCGGCCCGCTGGATCGTCGCTTCGGAGATGGTCGAAACGACCCGTCTCTACGCCCGCACCGCGGCCCGGATCGATCCGGCCTGGGCCCTCGATCTGGGCGCCCATCTGCTCAAGATCAGTCACGCCGATCCGTATTGGGATGCCGCGGCGGGACGGGTGATGGTCCGGCGTCGCTCGCGCCTGTACGGCCTCGAACTGGAGACGCGCGCCGTTTCGTACGGCCCGGTCGATCCCGTCCGGGCCACGGAAATCTTCATCCGCGAGGGCCTGGTCAGCGACACAATCACCTGGCCGTTCGATTTCCTGACGCATAACCGGAAGGTTCGCGCCAAGATCGAGACGCTCCTGACCCGCACGCGGAGCAGCGGTTACCTGAACCTCGACGAGGCGGTATTCCGGTTTTATGCCGACCGGCTGCCGTCCGGAAGTACGGGCGTTTCGGCGGTCGCGGAGCTGGTCGACCTGGTCCGCGAGCGGCGGATGACGGACCCGAGGTTCCTGCAGTTTGAGGCGGAGGACGTATGCGGCGCGGAGGGCGCGGCTCCCGACCCCGCGGCGTTTCCCGACGCGCTGCCCCTGGACAACCGCGTGCTGCCGCTGGACTACGCTTATCGCCCCGGAAAGGAGGAGGACGGGGTCACGCTCACGGTGCCGGCGCGAGATGCCGCCGCCCTGACGCCGGCCGCGCTGGACTGGGCAGTGCCGGGGCACCTTGAATCCAAGGTGTTGCACCTGCTGAAGGCCCTGCCGACGAGCCAGCGCCGCGGCCTGATTCCGCTTGCGGAGACGGCGAAGACGGCGACGCGCGCGCTCGCCCGGCAGGCGGCCGGGCGCGGCGCCCTGGAGTCCTTGCCGGTGGCGCTGATCCGGCACCTGCGCGAGGCGCACCAACTGGCGGTCGATCCGGCGGTCTGGGCGGACAAACCGCTGCCGGACCATCTGCGCGTGCGGGTGCAGGTGGTCGACGAGCGGGGTCAGCCGCTGGCTGCCGGGCGCGATCTGGCGAAGGTAAGACGGGAGTTGGACGATCGGCAACGCCGGCTCGGCGCGCAGAGCGCGCGCGAGGACACGGCGGCTTGGCGCCAGGCCCGGGCGCGCTGGGAGACCGAGGCGGGGACGACCTGGATTTTCGGAGACGTGCCGGAGCGGGTGACGGTCGGCGAAGCGGCGGGGGTGCCGGTTTACGCCCACCCCGCGCTCATGCCGGTGGCCACGGGCGTGGCACTTCGCCTGCTGCCGTCGGTCGCGGAGGCGAGGGAGGCGAGCCGGCGCGGCCTGTTTCGCCTGTTCGAGTGCCAGTTGCGTTACGAACTGGCCTGGCTGCAGCGCGACCTGCGCGAGCTGCGGTCGCCCGGACTGGACGCGGCCACGCTGTCTGCCGGGAAAATGGCGGGGGCTTCGCTGCCGGAGCAGGCCCATGCCAGCCTGCGGCGCTGGCTGTGCGGCCGGACGGTGACGCCGCTGACAGCCGGGGTATTTGCGCGCGAACTCGAACGCGCCAGATCCGAGGTGCGCGGCGTGGTGCCGCGATTGCGCGATCTTTTGCGGGAGATCTTCG
>JBJKRD010000222.1:0-2551 GCA_046704925.1 Opitutaceae bacterium
CGGGTCGTTGGTGTGCAGGGTGGAGAAGAGCACGTGGCCGGTGAGCGCGGCCTCGATGGCGATTTCGGCGGTCTCCTGGTCGCGGATTTCGCCGACGAGGATCACATCGGGGTCCATGCGCAGGTAGCAGCGGAGGGCCCGGGCGAAGGTGAGGCCGATCTGCCGGTTCATCTGCATTTGGTTGATGCCGGGCAGCGTGTACTCGATCGGATCCTCGGCCGTCTGGATGTTGATGTCGGCGGTGTTGATCTCGGAGAGCGCCGAGTAGAGGGTCATGGACTTGCCCGAACCGGTGGGGCCGCAGTGGAGGATCATGCCGTACGGCTGCCGGATGCATTCGCGGTACTTGGCGAGGTTCTCCTCGGAGAACGCCAGGGCGGTGAGCGGCAGCGTCGTCTTCTGCTTGTCGAGGATGCGCATCACCACCTTCTCGCCGAAGTTCATCGCGCCGGTGGGCACGCGCAGGTCGATGTCGATGTTCTTCTTGGTGAAACGCTTGAAGACCAGCCGGCCGTCCTGCGGCAGCCGGCGCTCGGCGATGTCCAGGTTGCACATGATCTTCAGCCGGGTGACGAGGGCATTGGTCACCTGCTTGGGCAGCCGCAGCTTCTCCTGGCAGAGGCCGTCGATGCGGTACCGGACCAGCAATTCCTTTTCCAGCGGCTCGACGTGGATGTCGGACGCCCCGGATATGTAGGCGTCCTCGATGATGCGGTTGGCCAGTTGGATGATGGGGCCCGAATCCTCGCTTTCCAGCTCCTCGGCCTTCATCTCGCCCCCGGTGGGCGAATAGGCGGTGCCGATGAGTTCGGCCACCTCCGCAATGTCGACTTCGCTTTCGGCGGTTCCGGCGCTGGCGCCGCGCGCGGGCTCCTTGAAGAACTTGCGGGTGAGCTGCTCGATCAGCGTCACCGGCGCCACCCGCACCTCGTCGATGATCAGCTCCGTCGCCTGCTGGAACGCCTCGCGCTTCGCGTAATCCAGCGGATTGGGCATGAGCACCGAGACGGTGTTGTTGCCGGTCTTGTGGATCGGGAACACGCACTCGCGCCGGATGATCGCGTCGCCAATGACCTCGACCAGCTTGTCGTCGACCTCGACGTCCTCGATCTTCGTCACCAGCGGCAGGTCGGAGAACTTGGCGACAAACTTGGCGGTGTCCTCGGCGCTGAGCTGAAATTTCGGATCGAGGAAACGCTGGATCAGCGTGGCGGAATACTCGGACAGCTCCTGCAGCAGGGACAGATCCTTGCGCTCGAACTGGCCGTTCGTGCCGGCAAAAACCTCCTTGTTGAGCAACTGGATCGCGCCGAGGACGATGTTGGTCTTGAGCGGCACGGTGAGCATCGACTTCACCTCGAAGCCGGTGTCCAGTTCCTTGAGCGAGGCGGCCTCGGGACCCGTGTTGGTGAAGAACAGCGGCTCGCCGGTTTCGACGACGCGGCCCACGTTGCCGGTGCCCTTGGGGAGGCTCATCGCGAGCAGCTTCTCCCCCATCTGTTTGAACTGCGCCTCCTTCGCCTTGTTGGTTCCCCAGAGGGTCGGGGAATAATAGACGTGCCGGAACGCGATCCGCTCCCCCTCGACGAGATAGAGGGTCATCGACTGGCACTGGAGCTGTTCGACGACCTTGCTGGCGGTGAGCTCGATCACCGAGGCCAGATCCTCCCGGCTCGGGGCCGGCTTCGACAGGATCTTCAGGAGGAGGGACCGACGAAGCTGGCCGGAAAGGGTGGAAGCGGGCATGGCGGGGGATAAGGGACTCCGTCGCCGCGGGCGACTGTATTCTGGAATTGCCACGGCGCGCGGCCCGCCGCAATGAGAAAGATCACCGCTCCAGCCGGTTGGCGCCGGGCGGGGAGTCCCATGTTGGGGTGGCTGCTCCAGTTCTTCCGCTTCCGGCACCGTCCGCCCGCATCGGCGGCCGGGGAGCGCGGCGCCGCCGGCGAACGCCTGGCCGCCGATTGGCTTTGCCGGGAGCACGGCTTCCGCATCACCACCCGCAACTGGCGCAACCCGCGCGACCGGCGCGAGGAGATCGACCTCGTGTGCCGGGATGGCGACGCGCTGGTGTTCGTCGAGGTCAAAACGCGCCCGGCTTCCGCGATGGTCTCCGGCTACGAGGCGGTCGATCGCCGCAAGCGACGGGTGCTGCGCCGGGCGGTGACGGCCTAACTCGCCGGTCTGCGGGAACGGCCGCGCACCTTCCGTTTCGACGTCGCCGAGGTGGTGACCAGCGCGACCGCGCCGCCGCAGGTCCGGCATTACGCCAATGTGCCGCTGTACCCGCGGCGGCGCCGGCGGTGACCCCGCGCGGCCGCCGCCCGCTTTGACTTTGATTGCGGGCTTTCCGATAGTGACGCGTTTGCCAGCCGATCGTCCGTGGCTGATAGTGACTCTCCGCACATGCCTGATCCTCAACGCCATCCCTTCCTGCAGGGACTCAGCCGGCACCGCGGCGCGCCGCCGACGGTGATCGTCATCTTCGGCGCCTCCGGCGATCTCACCGCGCGCAAGCTCATCCCGGCGGTGTACAACCTCAGTCACGACA
>JBJKRD010000223.1:0-2872 GCA_046704925.1 Opitutaceae bacterium
CTGGCGATTTGCGCCAGCTCCTCGATATCGTGCGGTCCCGCGCTCGGGCCGAGAGGCTCGATTGCGCCCTTCGGGACCGCCGGGCACGTCCGTGGTCGGCGGGTGGCGGCCGGCCGTGGTTCCGGCATGGGTAGCGGCGTTTGGCTGGGATTGTGCGTCATTCGACTATCCCTGTCGCGTTGTCAGCCCGGTGGCCCGGCGCTGGAGCATGACACAGCGGATATTTTCGCCGAATGGTGCGCGGTCGCGCATTCAAATCACCGGCAGGCGTAAAGACGTAATCCGATTTTGGCATGGATTCTCGCGCAGCGCACGGGGTAAACGGGCTGTCTGGGCGTATACGCTGGTTCGACGGGGCGATCAACCAATTAGCGCTTCTTTGAAATCTTGGGGAGAATACCTTCCCACTTTTCACCGGCTCGACATATGCGCCGCCATCGCCCTCCTCACCAATCGGGCGGGCCGGTGGTTTTGCTGACGGAAGACGTTCTTCCTTTCGCGGCAACTTGGGAGGCGAACTTTCGGGGCGGGTCGCACGTTCATGAGCGCGCGATGCGGGAGCTGATGGGCCGGGCTGGAGGCCCGGCGGCCGGAAATGCGGATCGAGAACGAGGGCGCGCCGATCGTTGTAGAGGAAGTAGTCAATGCCTCCGACCGACTGCGCGGGCTGGATGCCACCGTGGAGATCTTGCGGCAAAGTCGGGCCGCAGCGAGCGAGGAACTCGAGCGCGGGAGCGGCCTCCGGTCACTCAGGCGCCTTACGCCGCCGAGGGGATGCTTACCTTTCCGGTCTCCGTGCGTTGGCATCATGATCACGGCTCCGTTCGGCCGGAGCTGGTGACGACCGAGAGTAGGATCGCGCCGGTGCGGCCGCGGACGCATGCGTCGGGGGGGAATAGGTTCGTGCCGCGGGGGAATACGACCGCCACGACCGCTTGGGCGTCGCGCCGGAGCCGAGGTATGCCGGGTGGTCGGACCGGTACCCGCCCGGCCGGACTGACGCCGCATGTCCTGTCCACCGATGAATGACGTGGGGTCCCACGCCGGGACGGAGGTCGCGCCCGCTGCGGTGTTCATCTGCCCACCGGTGATTCCAATTTCCGGTCCTGGGCTGGGGATGAGGATACTCCGGACTCCACACCGATCGCCCTGAGCCGGGGTGATGATCAGATGGCTGGTCGGGGTGGTCCCGGCCGTCGCGATCAAGTCCCCTGCTGCGGACGTGGCCGCCACGGTCGCCGTCATGACGGCCGATCCGGCCGTCCAAGTAGAACGGCCCAAACGCAGACAGGCCGGCAAACCCTGCGTAAGGCCAGAAATCGGGGCCGTAGTAGCCATCATACCACCAAGGATTGTCGTACCATCCCCCGGCCGCATACCTGGGAGCGTACGCGGTCGCGGGGCCGCCTCCCGCGCCGGACTGCGCGACCGGCCGTGGGCTGAAGGTCGGCTCCACCGCGGTCACGGTATAGCCGCCCTTGGTCCCCTGCCAGGCGATGCGCACACGAAAAACGATTTCGGCGTCCATTACGTCGGTGACATATTTGTCCTCCGCGCGCACAAAACCGTCATCGAGAAGATACTGGATAATCCCGACCTCGACCTTCTTGAACTCCGTCGCTGACAGCACGCCCTGGTGGTCAACGGCAACGACTGCGTAGGTGGCGGGAGGTGCGGCGCGTGCCGTCCGCGACATCGACTCGGTGGCGCAACCGGCCAGCAGCGCCAGCCCGGACCCGCCCAAGAGACCGGCCAACCAACCGAAGTTTTTCATGCCAACCTCCTCGAATCTTCCGAATTTGCCGGCGACGCCGGTTCAGGAGCTCCTTCGGCGCACGACCAGGACCTTGAAGGAGCCGGCCTTCAGGGTGGGGCGGCGCCCGCCGCCCGGTTGCGGTTCGAATTCCGCCGTGGGCAGAAAGAGGGTATGGGTCGCCGCATCCAAACCCATCGTGCGCGCACCGGGCGCGGTCTTCAGGTCTTCGACCATTTCGAAGTGATCCGGCGTCACTTCCCGGATGATCGTCAAAGTGCCGTCGCGGCAGCTCGCATAGGCGTCGCCGTCAAACCGGGTCGCATCGACGCCGGCACCAATCGGGAAGTCCGCCACCACCCTCCCGTCGTCGGCATTCATGACGACCAGCTTCTGCGGTCGCCGGCAGCCGACGAAGAGACGGCGGTGCGCCAAATCCATTGATATTCCGGTCGGAGCTCCGCCGGGGGCCGTCGGCCATCGGGCGATCACTTTCATCGCCCGGGTGTCGACCACCGCGACTTCGTCGCGGCTGACCAGGTTGATGTAGGCGTGCCCGCCTCCGTCCGCGACGAGGAATTCCGGCTTTCCGCCCAGATCGACCGCCGGGTCGGCATGACCGTTGACGGGATCGACACCGGGGGGGATGGGGATCAGCGCCCCGCCGTCGCCTGAAACCACCAGCACCTTGTTGCTCGCCGGATCATAGACGATCCCGTCGGCGTCGCGTTCGACCCGGATCTTCCCCAGCACCGCGTAGGTTTTGAGATCAAAGATGACCACCGACCCGTCATCGCCGTCGGAAATGAATCCCCGACCGACGCTGGGTACCAGGGCGACTCCATGGTTGCGTTTCTGCCCGGGAATGTCGGCCAGCACCCTGCCCGTGGCGAGATTCAACACCATCGTGTGGGTCGACCGCGGGAGGAAGATGCGGCTTTCCTGCGGGTCGACGGTCACGTAATCCCAGCCCCCGGCGCCGCCCGGATGCCAGGCAGCCGCGACATAATACGGGCCCTCCGCGATGCCCGGCGGCGCCGGCGGTTGGGCTTGGGCAAAGGCAACCGCCCAAACCGGGGATAACGCGAGGATGCGGCAGAGAGAGTTCATGGGTTGTCG
>JBJKRD010000224.1:0-13578 GCA_046704925.1 Opitutaceae bacterium
AGGCGGTCATCTGGGTCGCGGTCGGCGGCCGCGGCACCCTGATCGGCCCCATCCTGGGCGCCATCGGCATCAACGCGCTGAAAAGCTGGGCGGTGCGGGCCTATCCCGACCTGTGGCTGCTCCTGCTCGGCCTGCTCTTCATCGTCGTGGTGTTGTTCCTGCCCGGCGGCGTGGTCAGCCTCCCGGAGCGGCTGGCCCCGTGGTGGCGGCGCTGGCGCCGCGGGCGCGTGCCGGCGGCCGAGGCCCCCGCCCTGCCGGGCGACCTGGCCGGGGAGAAACAACCCGCCTCCGACCGCGCATGAGTCACCCGCTGCTTACCGTCGAGGATGTTTCGAAGAGCTAAGATGGCTTCAAGGCCATCTCCGAGCTGACATTCTATCTTTTCGAGGGGGAGTTGCGCACGGTCATCGGCCCGAACGGCGCGGGCAAGTCCACCTTCTTCGACTTGATCACCGGCCGGGCGCGCCCCGATGCCGGCAAGATCGAGTTCGGCCGCTCCGGCGGAACCCAACACGACCTCACCGCGCTCAATGAGTACGAGATCAACCGGCTCGGCATCGGCCGGAAGTTCCAGACGCCCAGCGTGTATGTCGAGCACACCGTGTGGGACAACCTGCTGCTCTCGCTCCGCGGCCCGCGCGGCGTGCTCGCCTCGCTGTTCTACCGCCTGTCCTCGACCGACCGCGACCGGCTGGACGCCCTGCTCAAGCTCATCCGCCTTGACGCCAAGCGCGACTGGAAGGCCGGGCTGCTTGCGCACGGCGAGAAGCAATGGCTCGAGATCGGCATGCTGCTCGCGCAGGAGCCGATGCTGCTCCTGGTCGACGAGCCCGCGGCGGGCATGACCGATGAGGAAACCCACCGCACCGGCGAACTGCTGCTCTCCCTGGCCGGCCGGCACAGCCTGATCGTGGTGGAACACGACATGACCTTCGTCCGGCAGATCGCCCGCCAGGGCCAGGTCACCGTCCTCCATCAGGGTCGCGTGCTCTGCGAGGGCAAATTCGACGACGTCCAGTCCGACCCGAAGGTCCGCGAGGTCTACCTCGGGCGGGGCAAGAGCACCCGATGAACGGTCTCCTCCAACTGGCCGCGGTCGAGGCCGACATCGGCGGCTCCCGCATCCTCCGCGGGGTCAACCTGGAGGTCGGCGCCGGCGAAGTGGTCGCGTTGATGGGCCGCAACGGCGTGGGCAAATCGACGACCCTGCGCTCGATCACCGGTCTCCTGCCGGTGCGGGCCGGTACCATCACCTTCGCCGGACGGCGCATTGACCGGCTGGCGCCGGAGGCCCGGGCCCGGGCGGGCATCGGCTACGTGCCGCAGGGCCGCGAGATTTTTCCCCATCTCTCCGTGGAGGAAAACCTCCGGCTCGGCCTGATCGTGCAAAAGCGCTCGCGGTCGGCCGCCAACGCCGGCCTGGAGCGGGTCTTTTCCCTGTTCCCCGTCCTGAAGGACATGCTGGCGCGCAAGGGCGGGGTGCTGTCCGGCGGTCAGCAGCAGCAGTTGGCCATCGGGCGGGCCCTGCTTACCGAACCGCGACTGCTGATCCTCGACGAACCGACCGAAGGCATCCAGCCGTCCATCATCGACCAGATCGGCGACACCCTGAAGCGCCTGAAATCCGAAGGTCTGGGTCACTCCTACGTCGAGGAGATCCGGCACGCCGTGCAGGAACTCAAGGCGGAGGGCCGCCTCGCCATCCTTCTGGTCGAACAGTTCGTGGATTTCTGCCGCGAGGTCGCGGACCGTTTCTACGCCATGGATCGCGGTGCCATCACCATCTCCGGTCCGATCGCACAGTTGACCGACGACGTCGTGCGCCAGCACCTGCAGGTGTGATGAATGCCGAGTGCCGATTGCCAAATGCCCATTGGCGAATCCCTTTGCGGAATCCGCCCCGCGTGCACCCTTCGCCATTCGGCACTTGGCACTCTTGAATATCCATGCACCTGACCCCCCGTGAACGCGAGAAGCTCCTGGTGGTCGTCGCCGCCGACCTCGCCCGCCGCCGGCTGGCCCGCGGGCTCAAGCTCAACTACCCGGAGGCCGTGGCCGTCATCACCTACGAGATCATGGAGGGCGCGCGCGACGGCCGGTCCGTGGCCGACCTCATGAGCTTCGGCACCACCATCCTCAAACCGGGCGACGTGATGGAGGGGGTCCCTGAAATGATCCCCGAGGTGCAGGTCGAGGCCACGTTTCCCGACGGCACCAAGCTCGTGACCGTGCACCACCCGATCCGTTGATTGCCGAGTGCCGATTGCCAAATGCCGATTGGGCTTTCAATCAGCCAGCCTGCGAAGACCGCCGAACGCGATATGGACCGGAAACGCGCCATCACCACTCGGCACTCGGCGTTCGGCATTCTTCCTTTCCCATCATGATTCCCGGCGAAATCATCATCCCTCCCGACGCGCCGCCGCTGGCGGCCAACGCCGGACTGCCCCTGCAAACCCTGGTCGTGACCAATACCGGCGACCGACCCATCCAGGTCGGGTCCCACTTCCACTTCTTCGAGGTCAACGAGGCGCTGCACTTCGACCGGGCGGCGGCGCGCGGATTCCGCCTCAACATTCCCGCCGGGACCGCCGTGCGCTTCGAGGCCGGCGACAGCCGGCGGGTGGAACTCGTTGCCCTCGCCGGCACCCGCGAGGTCTACGGCCTGAACGGCAAGGTGAACGGCAGACTCTGACTCCTCCCCTCATGCCCCTGCATCTTTCCCGCCGCCAGTACGCCGAGATGTTCGGCCCCACCGTGGGCGATCAGGTCCGCCTCGCCGACACCGGGCTTTTTGTCCAGGTCGAACGCGACCTGATCGCCGAGGGCGGCTACGGCAACGAGATCAAGTTCGGCGGCGGCAAGGTGATCCGCGACGGCATGGGCCAGTCGCCGGTCGCAGCCGACGCCGACTCGCTCGATCTGGTCGTCACCAACGCCCTTATCCTCGACCCCATCCTCGGCGTCATCAAGGCCGACATCGGCGTGAAGCACGGGCGCATCGTCGGCATCGGCCATGCCGGCAATCCCGGCATCCAGAGCGGCCTCGGGTCGTTCTGGCCCGATCCCGCCACGGGAAAAAAGAACCCGATGATCGTCGGCGCCGGCACCGAAGCCCTGGCGGCCGAGGGCGCCATCGTCACCGCCGGCGGCATCGACTCCCACATTCACTTCATCTGTCCGCAGCAGATCGACGAGGCGATCAGCTCCGGCGTCACCACCCTGCTGGGCGGCGGCACCGGTCCCGCCCACGGCACCCTCGCCACCACCTGCACCCCGGGTCGCTGGAACCTCCACCGCATGCTCGAGGCCGCCGAAGGCTACCCCGTCAACCTCGGTTTTCTCGGCAAGGGCAACTGTTCCACGCCCGGCCCGCTCCGCGAGCAGGTCCTCGCCGGCGCCATCGGACTCAAACTGCACGAGGATTGGGGCACCACCCCGGCGGCCATCGACACCTGCCTCGGGGTGGCGGACGAGCTCGACGTGCAGGTGGCCATCCACACCGACACGCTCAACGAGTCCGGCTTTGTCGAGGAGACGATCCGCGCCTTCAAGGGGCGGGCCATCCACACCTACCACTCCGAGGGCGCCGGCGGCGGGCACGCGCCCGACATCATCCGGGTCTGCGGCGAACCCAACGTTCTTCCTTCGTCCACCAACCCGACCCGTCCGTTCACGGTCAACACCCTCGACGAGCATCTCGACATGCTCATGGTCTGCCACCACCTCGATTCGAAGATCCCCGAGGACGTGGCCTTCGCCGAGTCGCGCATCCGGCCCGAAACCATCGCCGCCGAGGACCGCCTGCACGATCTCGGCGCCATCTCCATGATGTCGTCCGACAGCCAGGCGATGGGCCGCATCGGCGAGGTCATCTGCCGCACCTGACAGACGGCGCACAAGATGAAAGCCCAGTTCGGCCGGCTGGCCGGCTCCGGCCACGAGGCGGCCGACAATTTCCGCGTGCTGCGGTACCTCGCAAAGTACACCATCAATCCGGCCATCACCCACGGGCTGGCGCACGTCATCGGCTCGGTCGAGGTCGGCAAATTCGCCGACCTGGTCGTGTTCAGACCCGCGCTGTTCGGCGTGAAGCCCGAGCTCATTCTCAAGGGCGGCTTCATTGCGTGGGCCAACATGGGCGATCCGAACGCCTCGATCCCGACCCCTCAGCCGACGTTCTACCGCCCGCAGTTTGGTGCCGCCGGCCGTGCCCTGGGCACCACCTGCCTCACGTTTGTCTCCGCCGCCTCGCTGCGCGACGGCCAGCTCACGGAGCTCGGTCTCCACCGCCGGCTCGAGGCCGTGGCCCGCTGCCGCGGCATCGGCAAGCGCGACCTGGTGCTCAATGACGCGCTGCCGCGCATCGAGGTCGATCCGGAGACCTACACCGTCAAGGCCGACGGCGAGCATCTGACCTGCGAGCCGGCGAAGGTGCTCCCGCTGGCTCAGAGGTATTTTCTGTTCTAGGCCGCCGGCGCCACCGGCTGACCCGGCGCCCGGCCCGCCCGGCGTTCCGTCTCGCTTGCGGATCCGCTCGGGATCCGGATCAAACCCTTCGTGCGTCGACAGCAAGCAACGGCAGCACCGGCGCCAGCCGGTCGCGCACTTCGGCCAGCAGATCGCGCATTGCCTGCCCGTCCGGGGCGATGGCCCGCGCGATCCAACCGCCGCGGCGCAGGCGCGTCAGCCCCAGCCAGGTGCCGCCCGCGTCCAGCGCCCGCACCCGGTCGGCCGCTTCGCCGATCGCATCGAGACGCGGCGTCAGCAGCAGGATCGTCGCCAGCCAGCCAGCCGGCGTGCCGTGAAACGCCGCGGCCCGCGCGAAGTCGGCGCCGCAGGCATCCAGCCGCTCCCGCAACAGGGGTTCACCCTCCCTTACCACGTCCAGGCCGAGGCGCAGCCGCCGCCACGCCCAGCGTTCGCCACGGCCGACCCGGCCCGGAGCCAGCGTGTCGACCCAAAAGACCTCGGCGTTCGCCGTCATCTCGATCCGGGTGGACTGGGCATAGTCGCTTCCGGCGTGCGGGCAAAGCGGCTCGGGCGCGTACTCCAGCCAGCCGCCATCGGCCACCACGAACTGCTGCCGGCACGCCGCCCCTTCCCCGCCCATCATGAACGCCCGGGTCGCCGCCGGCGTGGTCAGCCGCAGCGCGGCGCCGGCCGCGACGCAGACGCTCAAATCGAGGCGGTCGCCCGACAAAATGCCGGCGGTGGGATTGACCAGCTGCGCGTGCAACACCCGGCCGTCCCAGTAGGGTTTGCCGAGGTGAAAGGGCGCGCGAAAATCCTGGCGCGCCAGCACCGTGCGCCCGTCCGCGCGCCGCGCGGCCTCGATATCGAGATGGCCCCGCAGTCCGGCCGGGCGCGATGGCCCGGGGACCGGGGCTTCGGGAGCCGAGACCGAGACTGGGTCAGTTCGCAACATGCTTCCCTCCACCATTCCCCGACGTCACCGGCCGGCCGGCGGCGTCGCAAACAACACCTCGCGCTCGATCCAGGCGATCACCTGCCGGAGATTGTGTCCGCGTTTGAGGTCGCAGAACACAAACGGCCGTTCGCCGCGCATGGCCCTCGCGTCGCGCTCCATGACGGCCAGATCGGCGCCGACATGCGGCGCCAGATCCACCTTGTTGATGATCATCAGGTCGCTGAAGCGGATCGCCGGTCCGCCCTTGCGCGGGATTTTGTCCCCCTCGGCGACATCGATGACGTAGATGAACGCATCCACGAGCTCGGGCGAGAACGTAGCCGAAAGATTGTCGCCGCCGCTTTCGACCAGCACGAGCTGCAGACCCGGGACCGTCGCCTCCAGGCCGCGCACCGCCTGTTCGTTCATCGTGGTGTCGTCGCGGATCGCCGTGTGCGGGCAGCCGCCGGTCTCGACGCCGACGATGCGGCCGGCCGGCAGGGCGCCCCGGCGCTGCAGGAACTGCGCATCCTCCTGGGTGTAGATGTCGTTGGTCACCACCCCCATTTCATAGCGGGCGCGCAGACCCTCGCAGAGCCGGAGGCAAAGCATGGTTTTGCCGGAGCCGACCGGTCCGCCGATGCCGATGCGGGGAGGACGGATCACGGTTCCTTTGCGCGCCGGTCTGGGGCGACGGACTGCGGCGCCGGGATGGCGGCGTTGGCTCTGCCGAAGGCGATCATGAGATAAACAGTCGGAAGTCGGCGGTCTCGTGCCGGGCGGCGGCGATGTCCCACCATGGATTGAAGGCGCCAATGTCCGCGGGGTCGCAACCGGCCGCCACCGCCGTCAGCGCGGGCACCTGCACCAGGGCTTCGGTGAGCAGCGTCTGACAGGCGTTCTGGCCGAGCCGGAGCAGCTTGAGCGCGGCGGCGAGCAGGCCCGCCGCCGCCGCATAAACCCCGGCGGCCAGGACCGCGGCGCAGGGCGCCCCCACCATGCGGCCCTCGATCGCGGCGACCACGGCCACCGGGCGGGGCCAGTCCGCCGCCCGCCGGTTGAACTCCGCCGCGAGCCCGCCGCGGAGCCGGGCGGCCAGTTCCAACCTCTGGGCCCCGATCGCCTCCGCCGCCTCGCGCGGTTCGCGCGCTCCCCGCACCGCCGAGCCCAGCACGCACAACTCTCGCAGGGTTTCCCAGTCGGGCGGCGCGCCCGCCGCCCGCCAGGCTCTCGCCGTCAGCGCCAGGTCCGTGCGCGCCAATTGCGGCAGGGCGTATTCGAGCAGGAAGATCCGCAGGGTGGCGGCGTCGCGCACGGCGCCCGCCTGCACCAACCCCTCCAAACCATGGGAATGGGCATAGGCCCCGGTCGGGTAGAACGAATCCGCCGTCTGCAACAGGCCGGGGATCCACCCGGGGACATCGCGCTCCGGGCCGGGGCCGTCGGCGGAAGGGTTCACGGCGGGTTTCATCGGCGCGGTCGGAGTTCTTCCACCTGGACGGCGTCCCGCACCACGTGCGCATGCCCGCCCAGGCGGCCGGTGAGCCGGTGCGGATGCAGGACCTCGGTCCGCCGGCGGTAGCCGATGCCCAACCGGTCCAGCGATTGTCGCATTCCCGGTTCATCCGGTACCAGCATCCGGGTCGGCCGGGCATCGATGGTCGCGTGCAGGTTGCCCACCGCCCAGCCCACGACGGCCGCGGCGGCGGGGGCCCCATCCAGCGCGATCTCCAGCACCGGTTCCGGCCGCTGCCGGACGACGTAACGGGCGTTGGCATCGGTCCAGACCGGGTCGCCATGCTGGAGGGGCGTCTCAAGTTCAAAACCGAACTCGGCACCATCGTCGGCCGTCGCCCGCCACCGGCGCTTGGCGATCTGCCGGCGGTCGGCCGGGATGGCGACTTCCGGCAGCGCTGCGCCGTCCGCGCTCAATGGACCGTGGATCAGGTGCATGTTGACAGGCAAAAGCGTAATCTCATGCCATCGCCGGAGCAGGCGCCGTTCCAACTTATGAGCCATTTTGATAGCTGCCGGACCGCTGGCGGCGGCGCGCCGCAGCCGGGGATCGATGCCCCCGCCGTCTTTTCAGTTTGCTGTCGCGCGACTATTGCCGCTCTCTGCCGGTTCCGACTGCGGCCCGACGCCCCGCGCGCCCGCAACCTAGTTCGCCCATGAAATCGAAGTCCGGCGCCCTGCTTCTGGCCTTGCTCGCCGCCCTGCCGGGTGCAACGGCCCGGGCCGACGAGACGCCGGTTCTCCTTATTCCCGCCATCGCGTCACAATACTTGTTTCGCGGAGTGCGGTTGGGCGGACCGTCATTGCAGCCCACCCTCGAAGTGGATGCCGGCAGCCTCACCGCCGGCCTCTGGGCAAACCTGCCCTTGAAGGACAAGGTGCCCGGACAATCGGATCCTGAACTCGATCCCTTCGCTTCCTACAATCTCACGCTGACGGACGCGATCGGCGTCGCGCCGGGGTTCACCTGGTACACCTTTCCGCGCGCCGATTCCGGACGGGGTTTCCACCGATCCGCCTTCGAGCCGAATCTCGCGGTCAACTACACGATCCGCGGCATCCGCTTCACGCCGAAGCTGGCGTATAACTTCGCCCTTCGGGGCGCGGTGTATGAATTCAACGTCTCCCTGGCGGTGCCCCTCACGACGCTCGGCACCGAACTCGACTGGAACGCGACCGCCGGCACCTTCCTCTTTCGCGACGCCGTCAATCACGCGGCGCCCGCGGTCAAAAACTGGGGTGACTATTATCTCGTCGGGGTGACCGTGCCGTTCACCATCAGCCGGGCCTCCCGGGTCGCCCTCGGCATTTCGTACACGAAGGGCTCCGCCAACTACCTCAAAGCCGGGCAAGCCCCCAGGATGGCGAATCCGGCCGCAGTCGGCCGCGTCGTTGTCACGCTCAGCTACCTGCACCGGTTCTAGGGCGCGCCGCCGGGCGTGACTTTCAACCAAACAGGTGCTGCAGGCCCTCACCGAACGCGTCGGCCAGCACGTTGTAGTGGTTCCGGCCGGCGAAGCGCCGGCTGGTTACGTCCAGTTGCGGGAACGGCTGGGCCGCCAACTGCGCTTCCAGCAGATCCAGGTCGCCGGTCATCGAAGGCGTGTCCTCGGCGCCGACGCAGAGAAACAGCCGGGCGGACAGGGCGGCGCCGGAGCGCTGCAGACGCCCGGCATGGCAGAGCAGGCTCCGATCATCCCAAAACAACGACGGGGCGCTCGCCAGCACGCGATTGCAGAACGGCCGGAGTTGGAACAGCGCGTGCAGCGCGAACAGAGACCCGAGCGAATGTCCCGCCAGGCCGCGCACATCGTCGCGCAACGGGTGTCGGCGGCGGAGCTCGGGCCAGAGCGTGCCGCTCAGAAACTGCAGAAACGCATCCGCGCCGCCGCTCTGCGGCTCGGTCGCGACGGACGTCGGCGTGTAATCACGCAACCGCCGGTTGGCCGGCCGGGTGTAGCTGGCTCCGTAGCCCACCCCCACCAGCAACAGGGGCGGCACCGCGTCGCGCGCCCGCAACGCCCGATAGGCGTCCGCCGCAAACCGGAACTGGTCATCGCCATCCAGGAAAACCACCCCGGGCCAGGGCCCCGGCTCGGCGGGAACGACTTCATAAACCCAGTACTCCGTGTCCAGGGCCGGCGACCGCTGGCGGATGGCGGGATTCATGATTTGCACCGGGCCGCTCCCTAGCGACGGGACGGCAGCCACATGCGGGCTCGCGGATGGCCTCCCGTCTCGGCGTCCTCGCCGCGGGCAAAAACCCGCACCGAAATCCAGAGCAACACGGCCGTCACCACGACAAGCGCGCCGGCGGCAAACGGCACGTTGAAGAATCCCTGGCCGATCAGCGCGCGGCGCAACAGGTCGACCCCGAAGGCAACCGGATCGGCGTGGGCGGCAATCTGCATCCAGCGGGGGGCCGCGCCCAGCGGATATATGGCGCCCGAGAGAAAAAACATCGGGAGGATGAGCGCGTTGCTCACCACCGGAAACACCGCCGGCGAGGTGAAGCGGGCCGCCACCGCCACGCCGATGGCCGAGAACGTCGACGCCGCCAGCACCATCGCGCCCAGGGCCGCGACGATGCTCCCCGGGGTCAGATGCACCCCGACCAGCGGCGCGAAGATGAGCAACAGCACGGCTTGAATCACCGCCTGCAGGGCGCCCGCGGCGATGCGCCCCGCCGCGATCGTCCAGCGGGGCACGGGCGCCACCAGCACGGCCTTGAGAAACCCGATCTGCCGGTCGAACACGATCGTGATCGCGGCAAACGTGGAGGAAAACAACAGGGTGAGCGCCACCACCCCGGGAAAGATGTACTGGAGGTAGTGGCTCCCGCCCATGCGCGAGCTCGCGCCCAGACCCGGGCCGAGCAGGAACAGATACAACAGCGGTTGCACCAGGGAAGTCACCAGGCGGATCCGGTCCTGCCAGAACCGTTTCATATCCAGCATCACCAGGGTCCACATGGCATTCATGGCCGGGGCCCTCCCGGAACGGCCCCGTTGGCCCCCGGCGTCCCGGCGGCAGGTTCGCCGCCCAGGCCGCGGCCCGTCAGCGACAAAAAGATATCCTCCAGGCCCGGCGTGTGCATCTCCACCCGCTGGACGCGCACCGGCAGCTCCCGGACCAACAACGGCAGCAGGGCCGCCGGATCCGTGTCCGCCAGCAACAACTGGTTTTCCGCGGTCGTCGCCGCATAGCCGCGGGCCGCCAGCCAGGCGGCCGCAGCCCGATCGTCGTCCGTGCTCAAGCGGATCACGCCGCCCCCGAAACCGGCCTTCAGCTCGCGCGGGCTTCCCAGGGCGATGATGCGGCCCGCGGCGATCAACGCGATGCGATCGGCCACCTCGGCTTCCTCCATGTAATGGGTCGTGAAGAAGACCGTCAGCCCCTCGCCGGCCATGCGTTTGACCTCCTCCCAAAACAACCGCCGCGCCTCCACGTCCAGCCCCAGGGTCGCTTCGTCGAGAAACAACACCCGCGGCCGCGCCACCAAGGCCCGGGCGAGCTCAATCCGCCGGCGCTGGCCTCCAGAGGTCTGCTCCGCCGGCCGGTCCGCGGCTTCCTCCAATCCCAGCTTTTCCAGCAGGACGCCCGCCCGCCGCCGGGCCTCGGCGCGGCCCAACCCGTAACATCGGGCCATGAGCACCAGGTTGTCGCGGACCGTCAGCCGGCGCTCGATGGCCGGTTCCTGGAAAACGATGCCGATGTTCCGCCGCACCGCGTCGCGCGCCGTCGTCACATCGTGCCCGCAAAGCATGGCCTGGCCCGAGGTCAGCGTCCGCAGCGTGGCCAGGATGGAAAAAAGCGTCGTCTTCCCCGCGCCATTGGGTCCCAACAGGGCGAAGAGTTCACCCGCCCTGACGGTCAGATCGATCCCGCGCAGGGCTTCGACGGTTCCATAACGCTTGGTCACGCCGCGAACCTCGATGATCGCGCCGTCGGGACCGATGCTGCCGATGCCTGGGGTCGTCATCATGGAAACGGAATTTCCATCGAAGGAAGCGACGATCGCGGCGGCAGCAAGCGCCAGATGGTTCCGCCCGGGGTGGAGAAGCAATCCGGGCCGCCCCCATCACTCACCGCTCCGGCCGGACCGGCCCGGCGTAATGACAGCAACTTCCGGGCGGCTACGACCAACGAAACATCGTGGATCGGGGTGGCCGCCTTTAGGAGGCAACGTCCGAGCCGGTCATTAGTCGTTTTACTTCTCGAACGTCATCCGCTCCTAACCCTTCCGCCAAACCATCAGATTCTGGCCCCTCGCGCCTTTCTCTCCACAATCGGGATCACCCCATAGTTGACCACGCGTTTCCCAACCGGAAATCCCCCGGAAAATCATTCGAAGCTGTTACCCGGTGAATAATTGCAGCACAAGAGTCGGCCGGACCGAAGCCACACCCCTAGCCGACGCCAGTGAAGCGGGAACACGCCGAAACCTCAAGAAGACCGCTGCTTTCCGGATCCGGCTCCCATAAACCCGCTTTATTCCAGAATAACTTTCTCACGCACCCGCCTGCCGAAGATTTCTTCCCGGAAAATCCCAAGGCCCCATGAGCAGTGCCTGCACCCCCTGCGCCGAACTTGAATCCGCGACCGAGGCGGAACTCCTCGCGCGGCTCGACGAGGTGATCGCGGAATATCGGGCCGTACCCGGCGCCCTGATCCCGGTCCTGCAGATTGCGCAGGGCCTTTTCGGCCACCTCCCCGAAGCAGCCCTCAAACGCATCAGCAACGGATTGGGAAAATCGTACAGCGAGGTGGCCGGGGTCGTCGGCTTCTACAGCTTCTTTTCCACCGTGCCGCGCGGGCGCCACACCATTCGGGTCTGCCTCGGCACCGCCTGCTACGTGCGCGGGGGCAAACGCGTGCTCGAGGGGTTCAAGCACACGCTGGGCGTCGACGTCGGCCAGACCACCCCCAACCGGCAATTCTCGCTCGAGGTGGCCCGCTGCCTCGGCGCCTGCGGCATCGCCCCCGCCTGCCTGGTCGACGACACCGTCCACCAAAGCATCAAACCCAACCAGATTCCCTCCATCCTCGAGCAATACGGATAGGCCCGCCGCCCCGACCATCATGTCGCCCATCACCAGCCTTCATCTCTGCACCGGCGCCGGCTGCGTCGCCGCCGGCTCCACGGCGCTGGGCGCGGCGCTGCAGGATGCGCTGCGGGCGCGCAGCCGGCCGGAGGTGAAGGTGCTGCAGACCGGATGCCTCGGCCCCTGCTTCGCCGGTCCGGTGTTGATCTGCCAGCCCGAGGGGATCCTTTACCAGAAGGTCGGCCTCGCCGACGTCGACGAGATCGTCGACCGGACCGTCGGCCGTGGCGAAATCGTCGACCGCCTCGTCTGGCGCAAGGTGGAGACCGGCGAACTTCTCCCGCGGGTCCGGGACAACCCGTTCTTCAACCGGCAGGTGAAGATCGCCCTGCGGAACTGCGGCGTCATCGATCCGCGGCACATCGACGACTACCTGGCCCACGGGGGGTACGAGGCGCTCCGCCAGGCCCTGACGGCGATGACCCCCGACCAGGTGATCGCCGAGGTGAAGGCCTCGGGTTTGCGCGGCCGCGGCGGCGCCGGGTTCCCCACCGGGCTCAAATGGGAGATCTGCCAGCGGGCCAAGGGCGACGTGAAATACGTGCTGTGCAACGGCGACGAGGGCGACCCGGGCGCGTTCATGGATCGCAGCCTGCTCGAGGGCGACCCGCACAGCGTGATCGAGGCGATGGCCATCGCCGGCTACGCCATCGGCGCCGCGCAGGGCTTCGCCTACGTCCGCGCGGAATATCCGCTGGCCGTGGAGCGGCTGGGCATCGCCATCGGCCAAGCCCGGCAGCGCGGGTTCCTCGGCCGGGGCATCTTCGGCACCGGCTTTTCCTTCGACCTCGAGATTCGCATGGGCTCCGGCGCGTTCGTCTGCGGCGAGGAGACCGCCCTGATGACGTCCGTGGAGGGCCGGCGTGGCGAACCCCGGCCGCGACCGCCGTTCCCCGCCCAGGCCGGCCTGTGGGGCAAGCCCAGCCTGCTCAACAATGTCGAGACTTACGCCAACATCCCCATCATCCTGACGCGGGGCGCCGCCTGGTATGCCGCCCACGGCACGAAGAAATCGCGCGGGACCAAGGTCTTCGCGCTGGCGGGCGCGGTGCGCAACACCGGGTTGGTGGAGATCCCGATCGGCACGCCGCTGGGCGACATCATTTACGAACTCGGGGGCGGCATCCCCCACGGCAAACGCTTCAAGGCGGCGCAGCTCGGCGGACCCTCGGGCGGCTGCATCCCGCGCCAGCACCTCGACGTGCCGGTGGACTACGAATCGCTGCAGGAACTCGGCGCCATCATGGGCTCGGGCGGCCTCATCGTGATGGACGAGGACACCTGCATGGTCGACATGGCGCGGTTCTTCCTCGACTTCGTCCAGGACGAATCGTGCGGAAAGTGCTCCGCCTGCAGGATCGGCACCAAGCGCATGCTCGAGATCGTGACGAGGATCTGCGAGGGCAAGGGAGAAGAAGGAGACATCGAGAAGCTCGAGAAGCTCGGAAAGATCATCAAGGACACCGCGCTCTGCGGCCTGGGTCAGACCGCTCCCAACCCCGTCCTCTCGACGATCCGCCACTTCCGAGACGAGTACGAAGCGCACAT
>JBJKRD010000225.1:0-12905 GCA_046704925.1 Opitutaceae bacterium
TTCGCATTCTTGCGGACATCCTGGAACAGGAAGTGGCCCAGCCCGTCGAAAGTGATGCACCGCAGGTAACGCGCCGGGATGATCCGGTCCGTGTCGATGTCGTTGCCCGGCACGTGGACGGCGCGGCCGGTGATGGTGGTGATTTTCGGGAGGGACATGGAAAAGTCGGTTCTGGGTTTTGCGTTCCGGGCTCCGGGGCCGCCTGCTTCATAGGTTTGACGCTGACACCGGGCGGCGTGACCGATGTGGCGTCAGCCCGTGCCCACCGCAAATACCTCCCGGGCGTCGGCGACGGCGCCGGTGACCGCGGCGGCGGCCACCATCAGGGGGCTCATCAGGATGGTGCGGCCGGTCGGGCTGCCCTGCCGGCCCTTGAAGTTGCGGTTCGACGAGCTGGCGCAGAGCTGCTCGCCGATCAGTTTGTCGGGATTCATCGCCAGGCACATCGAACAGCCGGCGTCACGCCATTCGAAGCCGGCGTCGCGAAACACGCGGTCAATGCCGAGTTCGGCGCAGATCCGGCCCACCCCCTGCGAGCCCGGCACGGCGATCGCCTTCACGCCGGCGGCCACCCGACGGCCCTTCAGATGGCGCGCCACCTCCTGGAAATCGCTCAGCCGGCCGTTCGTACACGAGCCCAGAAACGCCACGTCAATGCGCGTCCCCTTGATGGGCGCGCCCGGATTGAGCTTCATGTACGCCAGCGCCTCCTCGATCGCGGTCTTCTCGTTGGCATCGACCGCCCGGGCGGGATCCGGAATGTTCTCCCCCACGGCGATGGCCTGGCCGGGATTGATGCCCCAGGTGACCGTCGGCGCAATGTCCGCCGCGCGGACGTTGACCACGTCGTCATACGTGCAGCCCGGATCGCTGGCGACGGCGCGCCAGCGGGCCGCGGCCGCCTCCCACGCCGCGCCCGTCGGCGCATACGGGCGCCCCTGGAGGTAGGCAATGGTCGTTTCGTCGGGATTCACGTAACCGACGCGGGCGCCGCCCTCGATCGACATGTTGCACACGGTCATGCGCTCTTCCATCGAGAAGCGGTCGAAGACCTCGCCGCCGTATTCGTAGGCAAAACCGGTGCCGCCGTTCACCCCCAGCGTCCGGATCAGGTGCAGGATCACGTCCTTGGCATAAACCCCGGGGCGCAGGCGCCCGGTCACGTTGATGCGGCGCACCTTGAGGCGGCCGATCGCCATGGTCTGCGTCGCCAGGACGTCGCGGATCTGCGTGGTGCCGATCCCGAAGGCAATGGCCCCAAAAGCTCCGTGGGTGCTGGTATGCGAATCCCCGCAGGCGATCGTGATCCCCGGCTGGGTGATGCCCTGCTCCGGGCCGACGATGTGGACGATCCCCTGCTTGCCGGTGGGGCGGTCAAAAAACGTGATGCCGTGCTCGCGACAGTTCCGCCGCAGCTCCTTGATCATCGCATCGGCCATGGGATCGGCGAACGGTTCGCTGAACTGGTCCGTTGGCACGATGTGATCGACCGTGGCAAACGTGCGGTGCGGCATCAGCACCGGCCGGCCGAGGTCCCGCAGCATGCCGAAGGCCTGCGGACTGGTTACCTCGTGAATGAGGTGGGCGCCGATCAACAACTGGGTCTGGCCGTTCGCCAGGGTGCGCACCGCGTGCGCCTGCCAGACTTTTTGAAAGAGGGTTTTGGGCATGGCAGGTCGTGAGACAGAGTGAAGGCGAAAGGAAAGGCGGAGCAAGCGGCGCCGGGCCGCCCGCCCCACGATATAGCAGTTTCTTGTCATGCCTGGAAATACTTGTTTTGCTTCCGGTGATGCCCCGCGAGTATCAATTCGGCTACGAGCTCCGCCACCTCGTCTATTTCCGCGAGGTCGCCCGCCAGCTGCATTTTCGCCGGGCGGCCGAGGCCCTGGCCGTGGCCCAGCCGGCGTTGAGCCGGCAGATCGCGCAACTGGAGGCGGCGCTTGGAGCGCCGTTGTTCGCGCGGTCGCGCCGGCGCGTCGAGCTCACCCCGGCCGGCCGGCTCCTGGCGGAGCGGATCGAGCCGCTGCTCCGGGGTCTGGCCGCCGTCCCCGCCGAGCTCCAGGCGCTGAGCCAGGGTGAGGTGGGCCACATCCGGGTGGCCTTTACCGGCCTGGCGATGGCGACCGTGCTCCCCGGAATCCTGCGCGAATTCCAGGCGCGCTTTCCGCGCATCCGCCTTGAGCTGAACGAGTCGCCGACCGCGGCGCAGTTGGTCGCGCTCGCGGCCGGCGAGCTGGCCTGCGGCTTTTTTCACCCCGACAGCCCGACCCCGGGCTTGCGGACCCACGTGCTGCTCCGCGAGAAGAACGGCGTGCTGCTGCCGGCGGACCACCCTCTCGCGGCCCGCCCGGCGCTCCACTTGCGCGACCTGGCCGCGACGCCGTTTGTGCTCTTTCCCCGTTCACACAACCCCGGTTTCTACGATCGCATTCTTGCCGCGTTTGCCCGGCTGGGCGTGACGCCGCGCATCGCCGAGGAGGTGTGGCCGCGGGCCAACGGCGTCGGGTTGGTGCGCGCCGGCCTCGGCGCCACCTTCATGTGCCCCTCGGAGGCGCGTTATCTGCCGCCCGAGGTGACGTTTCGTCCCTTGGCGGGCCCCGCGCCGGACAGCCGGTTGGTCGTCGGCTGGAAACAACCGCCCGCCCCGCCGCCCGCCCTGGCGGCTTTTCTCTCGGTGGCAGCGGCTGCAACCGCTTGATCTGGGCTGCCGGCCGCGCGGTGCATTACCCGCGCCCCCTCCCCCGGGCGGCGCTCGTCGTTGATTGATCTTTCGGTTCTCTTTCGCCATTCGCAAACCATGATTGGTGAGACCAATCCCCTCTGGGCCGTCATTCCTTCCCGCCTGACGCCGTCCGGCCCGTCGCCGAGTCGTCGGACCATGGCTGGTGCGCCATTCCGCGGCGCTGGCGAGCCCTTGGCGCCTCGGCCCGACCCAAACGTGACCCCATGTCCGAAAGCCATCAAGTGATCGTCGGGGACGGCGACGCGGACCCGGAATGGGACGATTTCGTCGCCGGCTTGGATCACTCCCACTACGAACAAACGACTTGCTGGGCCGCGGTAAAACGGCATCAGGGGTGGGTTCCCGTCCGGATCAAAGTCCTCAAAGGCTCCCTCTGGTGCGCCGGGGCGCAATTGCTCTGCCGGCGGCTTCCCCTCGGAGGCTCGGTCGGGTATGTGCCGTCGGGGCCGTTTCACCGGGTGCGGGATGAGGAATCATCGGCGGCCCTTTTCGGGGCGATCGACCGGATCGCCCGGGAGCGGAGAATCCAATATCTTGCGATCACGCCCTACACCGAAGATACCCGGCTCGACCGGATGCTGGCGCAGTGGGGCTACCGGCCCACCAACGAGATCCTCCCGCCACGGGGGACGGTCCGGGCCACGCTCGTTCTCGACCTGGCGAAGGGACCCGACGCATTGCTGGCTGAAATGGCCCCCGAAAATCGGCGAAGGATCAGGCTGGGTCTGAAGTCGGGCATTTCCGTCCGCGAGGGGACACGGAGCGACCTCCCTGTTCTCTTCCGGCTGATGTCGATGGTCGCCCGCCGGCGCAACGAACGGCCGGCGCCCGCCAAGGTCGAGTTCTTCAATCTGGTCTGGGATCATTTCTCGCCCCATGGGTATGTGAAACTCTTCGTCGCTGAGCTGCGGGGCGCGCCGGTCTCCGCCGGTCTGGTCTTCGCCTTCGGTAACGCCGTCCGCTTCTGGAAATTCGGCTGGACGGGCGAGGCGCCGGAGAAACAGCCCAACCGGCTGCTGTATTGGGAGATGATCAAGTGGTCGCAGCGCCAGGGATATCGCTTTTTCGATATCGTCCAGGTCGACCCCCAGGTGGTCGACCACCTGGCCCAACGGCGGCCGGTGACCGCAGAATTGGAGGCCCACCGCCTCTATGGTTCCACGGTTTTCAAGCTCGGTTTTGGCGGCACGATGGCCCGCTTTTCCGGCCCGTGGTGTCGATTTCTGAGTCCGATGGCAGGATTCCTGTGCCGGCGGATCGGTCGGGCCCTGGCCCGCGTTCCCGTCGCCGGAAGACTTGTCTCCGGGATCACGTGATGACGGACGAGTTCTTCTCCGGGAGCCGTGTCCATGATCCCCTGTCATCAACCTCATTTCGATCTTTCCGATCTCCTGGCCGCGGTGCGGCGGGAACCGGCGGCGGCGGTGTTTGAAAGCGAGGTGGCGGACGCGGTCGGGGCCCGGTTCGGCCTGCTTTTCTCCGACGGGCGGGTCGCCTTCCGGGCCGGCCTCGAATCGCTCGGGATCGCCGGCGCCGAGGTTGTGCTGCCCGCCTGCATCTGCCCGAGCATGGCGGAGGCGGTGATTGCGTCAGGCAACCGGCCGGTTTTTGCGGACGTCCACGCCGAGGATTTTTGTCTGAGCGCCGAATCCTTGGAGGAGGTCCTGACACCCCGGACGCGGGTGGTGGTCATGGCCCACATGCTGGGCTATCGGGCGGACGTGCCGGCG
This sequence comes from Opitutaceae bacterium, assembly GCA_046704925.1. GTDB lineage: Bacteria > Verrucomicrobiota > Verrucomicrobiia > Opitutales > Opitutaceae > Fen-1467. The sequence continues at coordinate 4,474 of JBJKRD010000225.1, forward strand.
GTCAGGTCCCGGCTCGCCGCCAGGAAGATCCTGCTGATCGAGGACTATGCGCAGTATCTGTTGCCGAAGGAACGGATGGCGGGTCTGTACTCTGGCGACCTGGCCGTCTTGAGTTTCAGCCGGGGAAAGCCGATCTGCACCATCTCCGGCGGGGCGTTGGTCACCAACTCCCGGGAGATTCACGAACGGGCGCGCGCATTTCGCCGCGATAGGGTCGCCCCGTCTTCGCCCCGGGTTGTCGCCCGCAAGTTCTTCTGGCTTGCCGGGGCCTTCGTGTTGAAACGCCGCCGGATCTATGCCTCCTGGCAGCGGTTTTGCCGGCTGGCGCCGACGGGCTCCCGGACCCTCGCGGCCCATTCCGCGGATCCGAGGCCGTCGGGGTATCCGCCGGCTCCGGCCGAATTCCAGGCCCGGCTGGGCGTGAACCAATTGTCCAAATTGCGGCGATTGTCCGAATTGAGAATCCAATGGGCCCGGAAGCTCGACGAATCGCTCCGGACCGGTTCCGGACTGAGACCCGCACCCATCCTGTCCGAAGCCTCATTCACTCGCTACCCGAGGTTGGTGCCCGGCCGTGACGAAATCGGATTCTGCGAAAGCATGCGCTCCCGCGGGGTCATCGTGGGGACAACCTGGCAGTATGCGCTGCCCTTCGCGAACGCCTGCCGACATCTCGCGGGCGGCCGTCCGTTCCCGGGCGCCGAAAGGATCTTCCGCGAGGCCGTGGAGCTGCCGGCGTATCCGGGACTCACGGCCCGGGACCAGGCGAGAATCATCCAAGCCGCAAAGGATTCGTTGGCCGGCGCCGGTTGACGTCGCCAAATGAATTGCGCCCGCTCCCCCGCCCGCGACCGCCGACCGTCGCTCAGTGGACCGCCCGCCGGACCCGCTCATCCAGCAGGTTGATCTCCCCTTCCAACTGGCTCTGCGGTTCCACGTGCAGGAAGCGGCGGGCTTGGGTCAGGGCCTGCACCGCCTCGGCCGGCCGGTCCTGCTCCAGCAGCCGGTTCACGAACGGCTGGACAATCCGGTCGAAGAAATTGATGCCGCCGCCCCGCCCATAGGCGTCCAGCACGCGGTAATAGGTGCGGACGGAGTCGTCCAGGCTGCCCTGGGCCAGGCTGCGGTCCAGCATGTCCTGCGCCTGTTTCACGCTGATGTCCTCCCGGGTCGCCACGTATTTTTGGGCCGTGCCGCGCTCGATCTGGTCGGCGAGACTGGTCTCCCCGCGGGCGCGCAGGCTCTGGACAAAAAGCGTACGGAAGCCCGCCTCGACGTCCGGATACCGTTGGAAGGCGCGCGCGGCCTCCTGCATCACGGCCTCGAGCTGCCGGGGCCCGGCGTCCTGCCGCCGCCGGGCGGCGAGCAGAATGTTCCAGCCGTCCAGATTCCGGGGCTCGATGTTTACCGCGTTCCGGGCCGCACGCGCGGCCGCCGCAAAATCGCCGGACGCAAAATAGAGGTCGGCAAACTGGGAGTGGACCAGCGAGCTTCGATACAAGGGCAGGCGGCGGAAACCCTCGCTGAGAAACGCCAGCTCATGGTCCGAGATGACCGTCCAGGTCTGCGGGTCCAGCGCCAGTCCGATCACGTAACGCTGTTCGGGGTATCGCCCGCAGTCGAGCTGCCAGCGGCCGTCCCCGCCCAGGTAGCCGAACCACGCATGTCGGCCGTCCAGGCCGGCGCCCTGGAAGAGCAACGTCGGCACACCTTTCGCCTTGCCCACGGTCGCGGCAAAATACGCCTGATCCACGCAGATACCCCCGCTGCGCAGGATGTCCGGCAGGGCGTAACGCGGCCCCGGCCAGATCATCACATTGTTGGCGATGCGGTCCCGCCGGTAACGGACGCTGTCATAGACCTTAGCCAGCAGGGCCAGCGGCGTCCGGACATCCTGTTCGGCCCAGGTCAGCTCGCCGAAGGACGCCGGCGTATCGACCACGAACTTGAGATCCGCGGCGGGCAACCGGCGCAGCGGCTCCAGGGTCGCGCCCGCCTGGTCGGCATGGATGAAGAAGGCGAAGATTTCCGCCGGCGGCGGCAGGCGCCGCGGCAGCGCCTCGGTGCTCACCTGGCCATGCGGCCAGGTGGGCGGCGGCGGCACGTCGTAAACGACGGCGATGGCGAGGGCGAGGTTCGCATAGGTCCGGAACTCCGCCGGATTGCGGGCCCACAACGCCGCGAGGATTTCCATGACCTGCGGCGGATTGTCCAGCGGCGACACCAGGGTGAAGAACTGGTCCGACCAGTCGCGGGCGCCCATCGCATACGCCTGCAGGTCCGCCGGCCAGAAGCCGGCCAGGGGCTGCGGACTCACCGCGTAGCGGTTCGCCATGCCCGGGTGCCCGGCCCGGGCGTGATTCACCGCCGCGATCCACGTGTTGACTGCGTCGGCGTCGGAGCAGCCGAAGAGTTCCGCCCAACGGAACAGGTAATACCACGACTGCGCCTCCGCTCCGTTTCGGGCGTACAGGCCGACCGCCGCCTGCCGCAGCTCGCGGGCCACAGCCGGCCAGCCGGCCCGGGCCGCCTCAGCCTGCAGGGCGGCGATGCGCGCCGCCGTGGGCGCATGGTCGAGCTCGACCGCCGGCAGCTCCGCCCGTGCGACCGCGGCCATCAAGCTCAAGCCCGCAACCAGCCAGCACGCACGAACGCGCCCCATGATTCCGAGCAAAACGAAACGCCGGCGGCTGGCAATGCCGCCGGCGGTAACGAAACGGTTAATCCCGGATCAGGACGACACCCCGGTGGCTCCGGCGGCATGAGCCTGCTGCCGGAACTCGAGATGCTCGCCCTCACGCACCACCTGGATGGGCTCGCCTTCCTTGAGCGTGCCGCGGAGGACCGCCTCGGCCAGCGGGTCCTCGAGGTATTGCTCGACCGCCCGGCGCAGCGGACGGGCTCCGTACTTCTCGTCGTAGCCCTTCTCAATCAGCAACTGCTTCGCGTCGGGGGTGAACTCCAGCACGATCTTTTTGTCGGCGATCCGTTTGCCGACCTTGGCCACCTCCAGGTCCACGATCTTGAGCAGGTCGGCCTTGTTCAGCGGGCGGAAAAACACGATGTCGGAGATGCGGTTCAGAAACTCCGGCTTGAAGATCTTCTTGGCCTCCTCGAGCACCTTTTCGCGCATCTTCTCGAGGTCGTGAAAGTCGTCCTTGCCCCCGGCGGCAAAGCCCATCGTGGTCTGCCGCTGCAGTTGCTGCGCCCCCACGTTGGAGGTCATGATGATGATCGTGTTGCGGAAATCGACCGTACGGCCCAGCGAATCCGTCAGCCGGCCGTCCTCCAGGATCTGCAGCAACAACTGGATCACGTCCGGGTGCGCCTTCTCCACCTCGTCGAACAGCACCACGGCGTACGGCCGCCGGCGCACCTGTTCGGTGAGCTGGCCGCCTTCCTCGTAACCGACGTAACCGGGCGGCGACCCGATCAGGCGGGACACGGAGAACTTCTCCATGTATTCGGACATGTCGTATTGCAGAATGGCGTCCTGGCTGGCGAACATCTGCGCCGCCAGTTGCTTGGCCAGCTCGGTCTTGCCGACACCGGTCGGGCCCACGAAGAGGAACGAGCCGATCGGGCGGCGCGGATCCTTGAGATCGGCGCGCGACCGGCGCAGCGCCCGGGCGATGGCCTCGGTGGCGGCGTCCTGGCCGACGATGACCTTCTGCATCTCGACCTCCAGCTGGAGCAGCTTCTCGCTTTCCTTCTTCTCCATCCGGCTGAGCGGGATGCCCGTCCAGTCGGCCACGACCTGCATCATCAGCTCCTCATCGATGTTGACCCGCTTTTCCTCGCGCTGCTTCTTCCACTCCTCGGTCACCTGTTCCAGCTTGGTGCGCAGCTGCTTCTCGGTGTCGCGGTACTTCGCCGCCTCCTCGAAGTGCTGCTGCGAGATGGCCTCCTCCTTCTGGGCGCAAACCGCGTCGATTTCCTTGTTCAGCCCCTCCACATCGGGCGGGCGGCTGAGCGTGGCGATACGGGCGCGCGATCCGGCCTCGTCCATCACGTCGATGGCCTTGTCCGGCAGGAAGCGGCCGGTGATATAGCGGTCGGACAGCTTGGCGGCCGCCTCCACCGCCTTGTCGGTGAAGACCGCCTTGTGGTGGTCCTCGTATTTGCTCCGGATGCCCTTGAGGATGAGGATGGTGTCCTCGACCGACGGCGCCTCCACCTTCACCGCCTGGAAGCGGCGGTCGAGCGCGCTGTCCTTCTCGATATACTTGCGGTACTCGTTGAGCGTGGTCGCGCCGATGCACTGCAGCTCGCCGCGGGACAGCGCCGGCTTGAAGATGTTGGAGGCGTCCATCGCCCCCTCGGCGGCGCCCGCGCCCACGATGGTGTGGAGTTCGTCGATGAAGAGGATGACGTTCTTCGAGCGTTTGATCTCGTCCATCACGGCCTTGATCCGCTCCTCAAACTGGCCGCGGTATTTCGTGCCGGCCACCATCAGCGCGAGGTCGAGGGTGATGACCTTCTTTTCCTGCAGAATCTCCGGCACGGCCCCGACGGCGATCTCCTGCGCCAGGCCCTCGACAATGGCGGTCTTGCCCACGCCCGCCTCGCCGATAAGCACCGGATTGTTCTTGGTGCGCCGGCATAGGATCTGAATGACCCGCCGGATCTCGGCCTTGCGGCCGACCACCGGGTCGAGTTCGCCCTTGCGCGCCAGTTCCGTAAGATCGCGGCCGAAGGCCTTCAATGCGGGCGTCTTGACCTCCTTCTTCTCGTCGGCGCCCCCGCCGCGCGCCGACGGCGCCGCCGCCTCCTCGCCACCCTCGCCCGAGAATTGCGGGTCCAGTTCGCGCAGGATTTCCTGCCGGGTGCGCTCGATGTCGACATCAAGCGACTTCAACACCCGCGCCGCCACGCCCTCGCCCTCACGGAGCAGGCCCAGCAGGATGTGCTCGGTGCCGACGTAGCTGTGGTTCAGGGTCTTGGCCTCCTTGCCGGCCAGCGCCAGGACCTTCTTGACCCGCGGGGTGTAGGGGATGCTGCCCGCCGCCTTCGTCTCGGTGCCGATCCCGACCTGCTTCTCGACGGCGGCGCGCACGGTCTCGAGATCGAGCCCCATCTTCTGCAGGACGCTCACCGCGACGCCCTGGCCGAGCTTGATCAAGCCGAGCAGAATGTGCTCCGTGCCGACGTAATTGTGATGAAAACGGTCGGCTTCCTTGCGGGCCAGCGCCAGCACCTGTTGGGCGCGGGGCGTGAAGTTGTTCATGGGTTCCATGGCGGGCGAAAAAGGGATTTAGTTTTTGCCGGTGACGGTGAAATCGGGCGAGCCGAAATTAGCGAATTCGTTCCGCAGCAGCCGCGCCCGGAAAAGGTCGCGCTGGGCGGATTCGTGGGCTCCCCGGGCGGCGTATTGGATATGCCCCGGCTGGACGTCCACGAAGAGCCGGTCCACCAGCGTGCGCCGCGCTTCCGGAAACACCCCCAGGTCGATGCCGAGCCGGATGAGGGAAAGGAGGTTCATCACCTCGGCTGAGGTGAGCACCTGGCCGTTCTGCAGGATGCCGAAGGCGCGGCCGATCTTGTCGAACAGCTTGTTGACGTCGGTCTCGATGAGCTTGGCCCGGGCATTGCGCTCGTGCTCGATGATCGTGTTGAGGACACTGGAGAGGCGTTTGATGATGTCGTCCTCCGACTCGCCCAGGGTGGTCTGGTTGGAGATTTGGAAGATGCTCCCGCTGGCGTCGGAACCCTCGCCGAAGAGGCCGCGCACCGCCATGCCCAACTGGTTCACCGCCCGCACGACCTTTTCCATCTGACTGGAGATGACCAGGGCCGGCAGGTGCATCATGGCCGACGCCCGCATCGCGGTGCCCAGATTCGTCGGGCACGCGGTCAGATAGCCCAGAGTCGGGGAAAAGGCATAGTTCAGGCTCGCCTCCAGCTCGGTGTCGAGGGCGTTGATCGCATTCCAAATCTTCTTGAGCTGGTAGCCCGTCCGAACGACCTGGATGCGGAGAAAATCCTCTTCATTGATCATCACCGCGGCGGATTGATCGCGGCTGATGACCACGCCCGCCCCCTGCTTCGCATTGCTGAGCTCCCGGCTGATCAAATGCCGCTCAACCAGGATCTGTTTCTCGAGGTCCGAGAGCTCGTCAATCGTGAGGCTCAGGCCCTTCTTCATCTGGGGCAGGCTGGCCACCGCCGCCAGTCCCTCGGCCAACATGGCGCGACGCTGCGCCTCTTTGGCCCAACCTGGAAACGGCCGGTTGGCCAAGTTCCTTGCCAGGCGCACCCGCGTCATCAGCACAATCGGACACTTGCCGGCCGCCGATTCGGCCAGCTCGGATGGCAGCTCAAATAAGGGGGCGATTTTCATCTCACGCGCTCACTCCCTGGGATCATCGTCGAACGCCTGCTTTGCCTGGTGAATCTCATCCCGGTAGCGGGCCGCATCCTCATAACGCTCGGTTTTTACGGCCTGATCGAGCTCCGATTGGAGCTGGGTGAGCTTGTCGTAGAGCGACTTACGCTCCATGGCCCGCTTTGGCACCTTGCCGACGTGCGCGACCCCCTTGTGCATGTTACCCAGCATGGGGCCGATCAGCTCCTGAAAAGCCTCGTAACATGCCGGGCAGCCGAAGCGCCCCACTTTCTTAAAGTCGGCCTGGGTGAATCCGCACTGTTCGCACCGGATCGTTTCCCCTTGGGGCTCCGGGTTCAGCGACGCCTTTAGGAGCAGGTCGGCGAGCGAAAACCCGCTCGGGTCGGTCACGCCCTTGGCCTGCGCGCATTCCTCGCAGAGGTCCACCTTGTGGATCTTGTTGTTTACGATCTGCGTAAGGTGGACCGTCGCGGGTTTGCCGCACAGGTCGCATTTGAGCGGATTGGCCATGGTTTTAATATATCATGCTGCAGGAATTCGGCGACGCACGCCGCGCAGAATTGTGCCACATGCACGCCGTCCCCTGTTTACGTGCACCAATCATGCCAGTCCTGCCGGCGGTGGCAAGACGGAGCGTGGGAAGCGGATGTGAATCGTTGGCCGCCGCCGGACCCCGGGGCTCCCGGTCAGATCTTGGTACCGTCGGTCGACACTAGCTGGCGGAACTCAGCCAGGACCCGGTTGGTGAGCGGCCCGGGTTTCCCCGTGCCGATGACCCGCCCGTCGAGTTTTACGACCGGGATAACCTCGGCGCCGGTCCCGGTCAGGAAGCATTCGTCGGCGTTCCATACGTCGTACCGGGTCAGGTCGTGCTCCTCCAAGGGCAGACCGAGCTTCCGGGCGATCCCCAGGATGGTGTCCCGGGTGATCCCCTTCAATGCCCCCTGTTGGGCCGCCGGGGTGAACAGCCGGCCCTTGTGGACGATGAACACGTTGTCGCCGGTGCATTCCGCGACAAAGCCCTCCTCATTGAGCATGATGGCCTCGAGCGCCCCAGCCTGGCGGGCCTCCAGCTTGGCCAGGATGTTGTTGAGGTAGTTGAGCGACTTGATGGTCGGCGGCAGGGCTCCCGGGCTCACCCGGCGGGTGGCGGCGGTGACAATGCTCAACCCGGTCGCATAATACTCCGGGGGATAGAGGGCGATCTTGTCGGCAATGATGATCACCGACGGTTTCGGGCACTGCCAGGGCGCCAAACCGAGGTCGCCGACGCCGCGCGTCACCAGCAGGCGGATATAACCGTCGCGCAGGCCATTCTGGCGGCACGCCTCGCACACAGCCTCCGCCATCTCCGGCCGGGAAATCGGTATGTCCAGCAGGATCGCCTTGGCCGAATACCACAGGCGCTCCAAGTGGTCCTCCAAACGGAAAACGTTGCCCTGGTAAAGGCGGATGCCCTCGAAGATCCCATCGCCGTAAAGCAGGCCGTGGTCGAATACCGAGATCTTGGCCTCCGCAGCGTCCACAAACTTACCGTCCAGGTAGATCTTCATAAGCAACCGGCAGCCTAGGTGGGCGGTCGGCGATTTGTCGAGTCTCGCGGGAGCTTTCGCCTTGTGTTCGCCGGGAAATGACACCATCTGTGTTCCACCCCTATGTATACAAACTGCGAAATTTCTCGCTGTTCGCAGCGAGCTTTGTCGTGTCATGCGAACGGCGCCGCCCGGACCTTCCGGCCCGGCATCCAGCATCCGGCCATGATGATCGCCCCCCGAAACCAGATCGCGGTCTCCCGCCCCGCCAGGTTCCTGGCGCTTCGTGCCTTCACCCTCGTCGAACTTCTTACCGTCATCGCCATCATCGGCGTGCTGGCGGCCATCATCATCCCCACCGTCGGCAAGGTGCGGGAAACCGCGCAACGCACGGTCGACGCGAGCAACCTCCGCGAAATCGGCAAAGCGGCGATGATCTACGCCGCCGACAACAACGACCGTCTGCCCGATCCCCTGGCGGCGGCGTCGCGCGACGCCGTCACGGCCTCGAACAACTATTTCCGCTGGATCGGCCTCCTCGGGCGAGCCGGCAC
>JBJKRD010000226.1:0-3520 GCA_046704925.1 Opitutaceae bacterium
CGGCGTACACGTTGTGGGCGCCGACGCGGAGAAAGCCGATCAGGGTCTGCCCGCTGGCCCGGGCAAAATCGATCGCGAGGCTCGTGGGCGCGGAGAGACCCGCGACCACGGCGACGCGGGCGCCGAGCGCCTTCTGCACGATCTCGAAGGATACGCGTCCGCTCACCAACAGCCCGTAGTCGGAGGGCGCGGCGCCGACCGCGAGCAAGACGTGGCCCAGCACCTTGTCGACGGAATTGTGCCGGCCCACGTCCTCGCGCAGCACGAGGATCCGCCCGGCGGCGTCGAAGAGCCCCGCCGCGTGGAGACCGCCCGTGCGGCGAAAGACGGCTTGGCCCTCCATGAGCCGCCCGGGCAGGGAATCCAGGATCGCGGGGGAGAGCCCGCGCAGGCCCTCGGCGGCGGCCAGCGAGGGATGGCGGGAGTGGACGGCCTCGATCGTCGCCTTCCCGCACAAGCCGCAACTGCTCGAGGTGAAGACGTGGCGGGTGAGCCGCGCGAAATCGACGGAATTCGGCCGGCGCAAGGTCACCTCGATCACGTTGGCGCCGCCCTCCGATCCGGCCACGCCGCAGGTGCTGATCTCGAAGATGTCCCCGGCGTCCGTGATGACCCCCTCAGTCAGCAGAAAACCGGCGGCGAGGTCGGCGTCGTGACCCGGGGTGCGCATCGTGACGGCGACCGCGCGGCCTTCGACGCGGATTTCCAGCGGTTCCTCGACCGCCACGTCGTCGGGCGCGCTGCCATAGGGTCGGCCGGACCGGATGCGACGGACGCTGCGGGTGGCCAGGGCGGAGCTCACCGGGCACCTCCCGAGAGCGGCGCATCCACCCGCACCAGGGCGTTGTAATCCGGCACGCCGCCACCGGCGTCGGCGATGCCGCGCCGCACGAGGACATTGCCCTCGGGCCAGTGGATCTGCAGGTTCCCGGAGGCGATCGGCGCGAATCGCACACGGCACCGCAGCCGACCCTGGGCGTTGACGAGATCGACGGCGTCGCCGGATTGGAGCCGCAGGCGGGCGCCGTCGTCCGCGTTCATCAACACGGCGTCGCGGGGCGCCCCGTTGAGCGGATCGACCTCGGCGTAGACGAGGCTGTTGAACTGCTTGCCCCGCCGCGTGCTGACGTGGAAGACGTCTGCGGCGAGCGCCGCCGGCCGCGGGGCGTCGACGGCGGCGAACCGCGCCCGGCCGTCCGGCGTGGGGCAGACGCCGCCGGCGCAGAGGTGGGCGCCGCCGTACTGAAAGGAGTCGCCTGACTTGGCCAAGTGCTGGATGCCGTCGTAGAAGGGAATCACCCGGGCGATTTCCGCCCGGATCGCCGCGGCGGTGTCGCACCCGAGGAGCGAGGCCTGCTCCGGACGCGCGGCCGCCGCGACGTCGAGCAGGATGCGCCATTCCGCCCGGGCTTCGCCCACCTGGCGCGGAATCTCCGGGGAGAACATCACCCGCCGCTCGGTGCTGGTTTCGGTGCCGCCGCCCTCCTGCTCGTACCGGGTTTTGGCGGGCAGCAGGATGACGTCGCCCTCGCCGTCGAGCAGCATCTGGTCGGTGACGATGACGTCCTGGTGCACGCGGAACGGGACGCGCGCCAGGGCTTCGGCCACATGGGCCGGATCGGGGAGAGTGCGCAGGAAGTTGCCGCCGACCAGATATAGGGCGTCGAGTTCACGACGGTGCGCCGCCTCGACCATGTCGGGGGCGGCGAGGCCCGGCCAGGCGGGGACGGGAAAGCCATAGGTGGCGGTCAGCGCGGCGGCGTTCGCCGCATTGACCGGCGCGCCGCCGGGGAAGACCGTCGCGTAGGCGCCCATTTCGGCGCCGCCCTGAACGGAGGAGTGACCCCGGATCGGCATGACGCCGCAATGATCGCGTCCGAGAAAACCGCGGGCCAGGGCCAGGTTGAGAATCATCCGCACCCCGTCGGCGCCGTGCGCGTGCTGGGTGATGCCCATGCTCCAGACGAAAACCGCGGAGCGGGCGCGACCGACGAGGTCGGCGAATTCCACCATGGCGTCGCGCGACAGGCCGCTGCCGGCCTCCAGATCCTTCCAGTCGAGGCCCGCGACATGGGCCGCGAGTTCGTCCCAGCCCGTGGTGTGGCGGGCGATGAAGTCGCGGTCGACCTGGCCCGTCGCCGCAAGGTGCTTGAGCACGCCGGCAAAAAAGGCGATGTCGCCGCCCTGGGCCACCGGGAACCAGAAATTGGCGAAGTCCGTGCCGAAGAGGGCGCTGGCGGGAGTGGAAGGGACCCAGTAGCGGCGCATGCCGGGCTCAAGGTACGGGTTCACCAGGACGATTCGCGTGCCGGCGCGCTTGGCCTGGTGCAGGTACTTGGTGGAGACCGGCTGATCGTTGGCGGGATTGGCCCCCACGAACACCACCAGGTCGCTGCCGATCCAGTCGCGGTAACTGCAGGTCGACGCGCCGACGCCGAGGGCTTTTTTCATGGCGGCGGTGGACGGCGAATGACAAAGGCGCGCCGCGTTGTCGACGTGGTTGGTGCCCAGGAAACGGGCCGCCTTTTGCGCCACATAATAGACCTCGTTGGTCACGCCGCGGGAGGTTAGATAGAACGCCATCCGCCGCGGATCCGTGGCGCGCAGGCGGGCCCCGATGGCGGCCAGCGCCGCCTCCCACGAGACCGGCGCAAACCCGGGTTCGCCGTGGCGCCGGAGCAGCGGGCACGGCAGCCGGCCGAGGCCGCGCAACTCCCGGTTGTCGCGGGCCGCCAGCGCCCGGACGTCGGCCAGCACCGCGGGATCCAGCGCGGGCATGGTGTTGAGGCGCAGCAGATTCAGCCGCGTCATGCAGAGATGGACGCTGTCGATCGTCCAATCGTGAAAGCCGGCGACGCCGAGGGCGCAGCCGTCGCAAACGCCGCGGCTCAGCACCCGCCAGGCGTAGCCGAGGTTGTCCCGGTTCTCCCACGCCACCCGGAGCATGTCGCGGAAATGCCGGGGCTTGACGTGCCCCAGGCCAAAGGGGGAGAGCCGCTTGAGACGATCGATGCCTGTCGCCTGGATTTCGTGGGACACAAGTGCGCGGGGGCGGGCCTCGTGACGGCGCGAGGGTGGCCGGCGCGGCGCCCACCTCAGGCTAGTTTCTTTGGCCGGGAATGCAAACGCCGGGACCGGCGCCGACCGGTCACCCGAGCCGGAACCGCGGGACGGCGCGGCCGGCCCGGAGGATCGACATGGCGCGCGCCTCGGCGGCGCGCATCCGGCGCTTGCGCGCGGGCCGGTCGTCCTCGAAGCCGGCCAGATGCAGCCAGCCATGCACAAGGTAGAGGGTCAGTTCCGCGGAGAAATCGGCCTGACGCCGGCAGGCGAAAGCGTGGGCGGCTGCGGCCGAGACGCAGATCTCCCCGCCCTGGCCGAGCGCTTCCGCGCCGGGAAACGTGATGACGTCGGTAGCCGCGGGGTTGTTGAGGAATTTTGCGTGCAGACGTGCCAACGCGGGGCCGCGGAGAAAGGCGATCGACAGTTCGCCGGGGGGTACCGCCTTGGTGCGGGCGGC
>JBJKRD010000227.1:0-5926 GCA_046704925.1 Opitutaceae bacterium
TTTGCGACGGTCTCGAAAAACCCCGTCGACCTGTCGGAACTCGTGCGGCGGCGTCTGGGCCGTTATTTCATCCCCGAGTACGAGAGCCGGCCGGGCGCGATCCGGGCGATCACCCTGGACCCGCGACTGGAGCAATGGCTCGCCTCGCGGGTCCACCGCACGCCGTCCGAAGTCGGTCTCGCGCTCGATCCGGCCGCAGGCCACCACCTGTTGACGGAACTGTCGCGACGCGCGGGCGAGCTCACGCAGAAGGGCGCGCCGGCCGTGCTGGTCGCCTCGGTCGACGTCCGCCTGCCGATCAAGCGTTTCTTCGAGGCCTCTCTGCCCCGCCTGGTCGTCCTCTCCTTCCAGGAACTTCCCCCCGCGGTCGACGTGGAGAACGTCGGCATCATCCCGCCGCCGCCCGCCCTGCAGCGCGCGCCCGAGCCCGCCCTCAAGGCGGCCTGAACCGCCGGCTCCGCCCCTCCCATGTCCCGCCCGACCCCCAGCTTCGTCCCCGCCCCCGGTTCGTGTTACCGGCTCGTGGTGGATTCCGCCCCGCAGGCGGCGGAGCTGATTCGGGAGAAGTTCGGCCAGCGGGTGCAGGTGCGGTCGGTTCGCGAAGTGCCGCGAACCGGCTGGAGGCGCCTGCTCGCGAGATCCCGGCTCGAGGTGGTGGTGCAGATTCCCGGCGGGACGGCGCCCGCCGGTGCGGCCACCCCGGAACCCGCGGCCCTCCCGCGTTCGGATGAGGCGATCGCGGATCTCCCCGCCCCAGCGCGCCCGGAGGGCGCGCTGGCCACGCTGCTGCGCCGCGGCGGCTTCAGCGACATTCTCCTGGCCCGTCTCGGGACGATGCTGGCGTGGCCGGAACTGGAAGCCCAACCCCTGCCCCAGGGGCTGGCGCGACTCGCCGCCGAATTCCGCCGTCGCACGGCGACCCGGCCCGCCCGTCCGTTGCCGCTCCGGGCCGCCTTCTTCGGACCCGCCGGGGCGGGACGCACCAGCGCGCTGTGCAAGCACCTTGCCGGAGTGGTCTTCCGCCGCCACCAGACGGGGCGGGTGGTGGCCGTGGAATTGGACCGGCCGAATCCCACCGAGCAACTCGCCGTCTTCTGCGAAGCCCTCGGCGTGCCCTTTCTGCACCATCCCGCCGAATTGGTGCCCTCGGACGACGCAGGTTTCGTCTTTTTCGATCTGCCAGCCGTCTCCCTGCGCGCTCCGGCCCTGAACGCCGGCCTCGGCAGACTCCTGGCGGCGGAACGCATCGAGGGCCGCGTGCTCGTGCTCAACGCCGCGTACGACCCCGCCACTCTCGGCGACGCGTACGCCGCAGGGTGCGACCTCGGCGCCACGCATCTGGTGTTCACCCATCTGGACGAAGTGGCCCGGTGGGGCCGTCTCTGGGACTACGTCCTCGGCACCGACCTGGAGCCGCTGTTCTTCAGCACCGGCCCGTCGCTCACCGGCGACTGCGACGAGGACGCCCTCACCACCTTGCTGCAGCGCACCCTCCCCGCGGTGCCGGCCGCCACCGCCGCCGAACGGCCGCTGCCGGCCCTGGTCCCGGTTCCCCTGAACGCCGCCGCCTGATGAAAACCTTCTTCCTGGCCGGCGGTTTCGCCGGATTTGTGATCTGCGGCGCGGGCAGCTTCCTGGCCGGCCACCCGGCCGGCACGGCTTTCCGCGACGCTGCGATCGGCTGCCTGGCGGGCGCCCTGCTCGCGCGCTGGTTCTCGATGATGCTCGTCCGGGCCCTCGCCCAGGCGATTGCCGCCCGCCGCCAGGCGGCGATGGAGGCGGCCCGCGCCGCGCAGGCGGCCATCGTGGCCCGGACCGCCGCCCCGTCTTCCCGTCCCGTTTCCGCCCCCAAAACCCTCCCCGTTTCCCCGCTTCCGGCCCAACGCCCGGCAACCCGTTAACCCCTCCCGTCCATGAGCGGTTCCACCACCACCGAAGTTCCCGCCGCCACCGCCTGGCGCGCCTACCAGGGTATCTCCTCCGAGAAAATCGACGAGAGCGAAATGGTCGAAAAGTACCTGCCGCTTGTCCGCAACATCGTCGATCGGATCAAAATCAACCTGCCCCCCCAGGTCGACGTGGAGGACCTGTACAGCGTCGGCGTCACCGGTCTCATCGCGGCCGTGCGCAATTTCGACCCCTCGCAGGAAAACACCTTCGCCGGCTACGCCCGCACCCGCATCCGCGGCGCCGTGCTCGACGAATTGCGCCGGCTGGACTGGTGCCCGCGCCGCGTCCGCGCCAAGGCCCGGCTCATCAAGGCCGCCATCAACGAGATCGAACAGGCGACCGGCCGGCCCGCCACCGACGAGGAGGTGCAAGGCCGCCTCGGGGTCTCCGGGGCCAAATACCAGCGCTGGCTCGAGGAGTCCCGCCCCGTCACCTTCGTCGCGCTCGATCAGGCCACCACCGAGGAGGAAGGCGGTTCCCTGCACGACGCGATCGCCGATCCCAACGACGTCACCGGACGCGACCGGATTGAGAACGAGGAACTGGTGCAACTTGTCACTCAACGCCTGGCCGAGTTGCCCGATCAGCAGAAGAAGATCCTCTCGATGTACTATTTTGAAGACATGCGGCTGGCCGAGATCGCGGCCGTATTCGGTCTCACGGAATCCCGTATCTGCCAGATTCATGCGCAGGCGGTGCGATCCCTGCGCGCCTATATCACCCGCATGCGGAACCGCTGAGGCAAGGACCCCATGCTCGTCCTGCTCGGCATTCTCCTGGTGATCGGCTCCGCGCTGGGCGGCTTCATGCTCGCGGGCGGGCATCCCGCCGTGCTGCTGCACGCCTCGGAGTTTCTGGTCATCTTCGGCATCGCCGCCGGGGTGCTGATCATCGCCAGTCCCGCCCAGGTGCTGACCGACATCATCGCCAAATCCCGCCTGGCCTTTTCCAGCAAGAAGCCGAGCAAGGACGAGTACTTCGACCTGTTGAAGCTCCTCTACGAGATCTTCATGGTCGGCCGGCGCAACGGCCTGATCGCCCTGGAGGAGCACGTCATGGAGCCGGAAAAGAGCGGCATCTTTCAGCGCTATCCCGCCGTGACCGGCCACCACGAACGCGTCGAATTCCTGTGCAACGGTCTCCGGCCCGTCATCGACGGCAAGATCAAACCCGACCAGATCCAGGACCTGATGCTGGCCGAGATCGACGCGAAGGCCGAGGAGGCGGAACATCCCGTGCACGTCCTCCAAATGGTGGGCGATTCGCTGCCCGGCATCGGCATCGTGGCGGCAGTCCTCGGGATCATCCTCACGATGGCCGCCATCGCGGAAGGACCGGCCGTGGTCGGCGAACGCGTGGCGGCCGCGCTCACCGGCACGCTGCTCGGCGTGTTCAGCGCCTACGGTTTCGTCAACCCGCTGGCCACCCGCATCCGCTTCAACAACGCCCATGACCAGCAGTACCTGCGCTGCATCCTCGCCGCCGTCGCCGGTTTTGCCAAGGGTCTGGCACCGGTCACCGCGGTCGAGGTGGCCCGGCGGTCCCTCGACAGCAGCGTCCAGCCCACGGTCGGTGAGCTGGAGACCGCGCTCAAACAGCTGAATGCGGCGGTGAAATAGGGAGCACGGCCGTGGCTCGCAAAAGCAATGCCCATCACGGCGGCGCCTGGAAGGTGGCCTATGCCGACTTCGTCACCGCCATGATGGCGCTCTTCATGGTGCTGTGGATCTCCGCGCAGGACAAAAAGATCCTCATCGCCACGTCCGAGTATTTCCAGAATCCGTTCCGCGCCCTCCACGAGCCGGCCGGTGTCATCATCCAGGAGGCTCCGAAGTCCTCCGGGGATACGGGCCAGCAGGAGAGCAGCCGCAAGGACACCAACAGCCAGATCGAGCTCACCTACCTCACCGCGCTCGCCCGCGATCTCTACCACCTGCTGAATGTGGAGGACCACACCCAGGACAAACCGCTGGACATCCAGGTCACCAGCGACGGCCTGCGCGTCGTCCTGTACAACCGCTCCAACAAGCCGCTCTTCCGCGGCGACACCGCGGAATTCACCGATTGGGGCCGGTTTCTCATGCAGAACCTCGCCTGGATGGTGGACCGGCACAAGTTCCGCGTCGCCATCGAGGGTCATACGCGGTCCGGCATCAAATTCTCCCGGCCCGACCTCAACGCCTGGACGCTCTCGCTCGACCGCGCCGACGCCGCCCGCCAGGCGCTGACCTATTACGCCGTCTCGCCGGGCCAGATCGACCGCGTGACCGGATTCGCCGACACCCGGCCGCTGGCCGGCACCGCGCCCGATTCGGAGTCGAATCAACGCGTCACGCTCAGCCTGACGCTGGCCAACCGGTTCCGGCGCGACGCCAAGACTCCCCCGCCGGCCGCCGGCGCGGACCAACCGCCCCCGGCCCCGCCGCCCGCGTCATGAAGAGCTATCTCCACGGCCGGTCGCAGGTCCACGGCGGATCCCTCCAGGCCAAGGGCAGCCGGACCACCACGCCCGCCGAACCCGCGCGGGCGGATTGCTCGCCGAATGTCGACGTGGTGAAGCAGGGGGACAAGGTCCTCCGCATCGTCATCACCTGCACCTGCGGCGAGCGCGTCGAGGTCGAGTGCCTTTACCCGCCGGGCGCCACCGCGTGACCCGGTCCCACGGCGGAGTAATTATTGCCGATTTCCACCCGGCAAATTCTGCCCCTTCGCCGGGAGCCTAAATGGTAAGGCATTTGCTGTGAACATTTTATATCTTTGGCATTCCCATTGCTACCAAGGCGTGGCCCATGAATGTAGGCATCTACGAAAGCGCGGCTTCCCTCAACTCGCTTGAGCGCTGGCAGCGCACGGTCGCCCAGAACATCAGCTCGGGCGAGCAGACAGCCTACAAGAAACGGGTTGAAGCCATGGCCGCCGACGGTCAGGGCGAACTGCTGATCGACCCGTCGGCCCAGGTGGACCGGGGCGAAGGCGAACCGGCGATGTTTCCGGTGGCCCGCACCTCCATCAGTTTCCGCGCCGGAGAAATGCAGACCACCAGCCGGAGCCTGGATGTCGCGCTGCGCGGCCCCGGCTTCTTCCAGGTCAAAATGCCGGACGGTTCGCTCGCCTACACCCGCAACGGCGGGTTTCACTTGAGCGCCGATCGCACGGTCGTCACCGCGGGCGGCGCCCCGGTG
This sequence comes from Opitutaceae bacterium, assembly GCA_046704925.1. Taxonomy (GTDB): domain Bacteria; phylum Verrucomicrobiota; class Verrucomicrobiia; order Opitutales; family Opitutaceae; genus Fen-1467. The sequence goes on from JBJKRD010000227.1 coordinate 5,133, forward strand.
CTCACCACGGCCGGCACGCCGATCCAGCTCGAGGCCGGCAAGGGCGATCTCGCGGTCAACCAGGATGGCACCCTGTCCCAAGGCGACACTCCCCTCGGCAAGATCGCGGTCGTGGACTTCGCCGATGCCTCGCGGCTGGTCCCGCTTTCCGACGGGCTTTTTGCCACCGCCCCCGGGGTCAGCCCCGTCCCGGTGGCCACACCCGAGGTGCTGCAGGGCAACCTCGAAGCGAGCAACACCTCTCCGCTGCACGAAATGGTCGATCTCGTGACCATCTCCCGCGCGTACGAAGCAAACCAAAAAGTCATCACTAGCCGGGACGACCTGATGGACAAGACCCTTCAGACCTTCGGCTGATCCTCTCATGAGCAGCCTATCCCTCTACGCCGCCGCCTCGGGCATGGAAGGCCAGCAGGCCAACCTGGACACCATCGCCAATAACCTGGCGAACGTAAACACGCCCGGCTTCAAGCGCAGCAAGATCGAGTTTCAGGACCTGCTGTACCAGCGTCCGCGCAGTGTCGGCGCCGACGCGGGCGGCGGCAACATCGTGCCGACCGGCGTCGAGATCGGCAACGGCGCCCGCGTGGCCTCCACCACCAAGGAGTTCACCCAGGGGCAGCTCACCTCTACCGGCGGCCAGCTGGACCTCGCCGTCCAGGGCGACGGCTTCTATGAGGTCCAGCGCCCCGACGGCACCAGCGCCTATACGCGGGACGGTTCGTTCAAACTCAACGCCAGCGGCCAGGTCGTCACCGCGGGCGGCGCCCCGGTGCTCACCACGGCCGGCACGC
>JBJKRD010000228.1:0-5503 GCA_046704925.1 Opitutaceae bacterium
GGGACACGGAAGCTCCGCGGGCATCCACGCAACGTCGGATGCAGCGGCAACGCGCGGGAAAACGCGGCGATTGCTGCGGGTGGCTGGATGCTGCCCGGAGGTAGACATAGTCCTGCGCGAGCCGTCGCTCGGCGCAGCGGGGTACCAAGCTGGTTTTTTCTGCTTCAGGGCGGACGATTGCCCTTCAGTTTCGGACTCTGAAGAATGAACGAATCCCGAAGGATTGGATCGTCAAGGGACGCTGAGAAGCGGATCTAGGATCTCGGGGTATGAGCGTTCACGTGACCGTGAAGCTCGCTGGTTTTTTGTTTCGATATAACGCAATTTTTTCGCGTTTTATCGTACTTTCGGAACATCTTGACGTTATTTGCAGCGTGGCGAATTGGAAGGACATTCCTCCCGAGGGAAATCTGACTGTCCGATTTTTTCCCCGCATTTCTCTCCTTCGCCCCCCTGAATTTCAGGCGGCCGACCGCTCCCCAATGCAACGCGCGCTGCTCCCGGCGGGCGATCCCTACCCGCTCGCGAGCTTCTCCAACAACGCCGTGATCAGCCCGTCCAACGTCGACTCCCGGGCTTCGAAGTCGGGCGGTATACCGGCTTCGCGCATGGCTTCGCTCGTCATCGGTCCGATGCTGCCCGCCAGCGGCCGCTTGGCCTCCGGCGACAACTGCAGGGCGGTCTGGCTCACGTAAGAGCGCACGGCCGAGGCGCTGGCGAACATGACGGCATCCGCACCCCGCTGGCGAAACTCCTCCGCCACCGGATTGCCGGTGAGGTCGACGGGATGGTTCTCGTAAACCTGCAGGCAATCGACGATGGCGCGGGCCTTCTCCAAGCGCTTCACCAGCGTGTCACGGTTCAGGTTGCCGGTGACGACGAGCACCATCAGGTTGTCAAGGCTCCCGACACTCACCATGGCATCGGCCAGGGCCTCGGCACTGGCCGTGGCCGGGCAGACGGCCACCTCCACATGCAGGGCGCGCACCGCCCGTGCCGTGGCCTCGCCAACGCACGCGATCTGGATGCCCCCCAGGCAGCGCAGGTCGTTGAACGCCTTGAAGAAGATCTCGAAGAAATGGCGCACCCCGTTCGCGCTGGTGAACACCAGCCATTGATAGCCGGCGATGGCCGCCAGGACCTCCGTGACTGCCGTGCGGTCGGTGTGCGCCCGGATCTCGACCAGGGGCAGCTCGATCGCCTCCGCGCCCAGGGCCTCCAGGCGCCGCCGGAGTTCGCCCGCCTGCTCGCGGCTGCGAGTGACGGCGATCCGGCGCCCGAACAGCGGCCGTTGCTCAAACCAATCGATCGCCTCGTGTCCGCGCACCACCTCGCCCACGAGGATCATGGCCGGCGGGGCCAGCCTGGCGGCCTCGACCGCGTCGGCCAAAGTGGAGACCGAACCTGTGATACTCCGCTGCCGGCCGAGGGACGCCCATTCCACCGCCGCGGCCGGCGTATTCGCCGGAAGGCCGCCGGCCATCAGTTCGTCCAGAATCTGCCGCAGGTGACCCATCCCCATGTAGATGGCCAGGGTCGCGTGGGGAATCGCCCCGAACCGGCGCCATTCCACGGCCAGGCTGTGGGTCGTGGGATCCTCGTGTCCGGTCAGCAGGATGAGCGACGAACTGGTGTTGCGTTGCGTCAGCGGGATGCCGGCATAGGCGCCGGCGGCCAGCGCCGCCGTGACCCCCGGCACCACTTCAAACGGAATGCTGTCCGCAGCCAGGCGTCGGACCTCCTCCCCGCCGCGCCCAAAGACAAACGGGTCGCCGCCCTTCAGCCGCACCACGCGCTGGCCCGCCCTGGCCTTGGCGACCAGCAAGGCCTCGATGTCCTCCTGGGGCAGCGCGTGCTGGTGCGGGCGCTTGCCGACATAGATCTTCTCACAGTCCGGCCGGCACCAACCCAGCATGGCCGGATGCACCAGGTAGTCATAAACGACGACGTCGGCCGTCGCGATCAACTCCCGCGCCCGCACGGTGGCGAGATCGAGATCGCCCGGTCCGGCGCCCACGAGATAGACGAAGCCCTTGGTCATGACGGTCTGGAAATTGCGCGCAGCACGATCAATGCGGCGAGATTAAGCCGGCCCACCCCGCGCCACGCAAAGTTCTTTTGGCGCCGCCGGGCGGGATCGCCGCCCCTCCCGCAACTCCGGCTGGCCAAAGCCGGTCCCGCGCGGCAATTTGGAACGCCATGGACTACCGCAACCTCGGCCGCACCGGCCTCAAGGTCTCCGAACTCTGCCTCGGCACCATGCAATTCGGCTGGACGGCGGACGAGCCCGCTTCCGCCGCCGTGCTCGATGCCTACTGCGAGGCGGGCGGCAACTTCATCGACACCGCCGACATCTACACGACGTGGCACGCCGCCGGCCTGGCGGGCGGCGGGGTGTCCGAGGGCATCATCGGCCGCTGGCTCAAGGCCCGCGGCGGCCGGCCGGACCTCGTGCTGGCCACCAAGGTCCGCGGGCGGATGACCGAGGGACCCAACGGCGAAGGATTGTCCCGGGCCCGGGTGATCCGCTGCTGCGAGGATTCGTTGCGCCGTCTGCAGACCGACTATGTGGACCTGTACCAATGCCACTGGGCCGACCTGACGACGCCGATCGAAGAAACCCTCGGGGCGCTCGACGATCTCGTGCGCGCGGGCAAGGTGCGCTACATCGGCGCATCCAACTACCCGGCCTGGCGCCTAATGGAGGCGCTCTGGCAGAGTGACCGTCACGCCTACGCGCAATTCGCGAGCTACCAGCCCCAGTATTCGCTCATGGAGCGTGCGGGCTTCGAGCTGGAGGCCATGCCTTTCTGCCGGCATCATCGGGTCGGTGTCATTCCCTATTCGCCCTTGGCCCGCGGGTTCCTCACGGGCAAATATCACCGCGGCGAGCCGCCCCCGCTCGGGGCGCGCACCCAGGAAATCGCCCGGGATTATCTCCACGATGCCGGCTGGGCGGTCATCGACGGGCTGGCGGACGTCGGCCGGGCCCACGGCAAAACGGTTGCCCAGACCGCCCTGGCCTGGCTGCTGACGAATCCCGTGGTCACGGCGCCGATCATCGGGGCCAACAACGCCGACCAGCTCCGCGAGTCATTGGGCGCCGCCGGCTACCGGCTCGAGAGCGGCGAAATGGCGCGACTGAACGAGCTGACCAAATATCCGCGCAATTGGCGACCGATCTGGGACTGACCGGAAAATCGCCTACCATGAGCTCCCCGGATGCCACCGGCTACAACGCCACCCTCACCGGCCGCGAGGAAATCAACGCCCAGTTGCTCGTCATGCGCGTCCAGCCGGACGCCGCGCTGTTCCAATTCAAACCGGGCCAGTTCGCCGTGCTCGGCCTGCTCGGACAGGAACCGCGGGTGCCGGAGGCGGACGAGGAGGAGCCGGTGCCGGCGCCCGACAAGATCATCCGGCGCGCCTACAGCATCGCGTCCGCCAGCGTGGAAAAACGTTACGCGGAGTTTTACGTTACGCTGATCACCAGCGGCCAGCTCACCCCGCGGTTGTTTGCCCTGCCCTACGGCGGCCGGCTGTTTCTCGGCCCGCGCGCCAGCGGCCTGTTCACGCTCGACCGGGTGCCCGCCGGCAAGGCGGTGCTGCTGGTGGCCACCGGCACGGGCCTCGCGCCGTACATGTCGATGCTCCGCACCCTCCTGGTGAACGACACCCAGCGGCCTTTCGTCGTTCTGCACGGTGCCCGTTACAGTTGGGACCTCGGCTATCGCGGCGAGCTGGAGAGTCTCGCCCGCATGCGCCTGAATTTCATCTACATCCCTTCCATCACCCGCCCCGACGAGGACCCTCATTTCCGCGGGCACACCGGGCGCATCCAGATGCTGCTCGAACAAGGCATCGTCGAGACGCATAGCGGCCTGGCGCTCGATCCGGCCCAGATGGACGTGTTTTTGTGTGGCAACCCGGACATGATCAGCGGCGTCAAGGCGCTGCTGGAGGTTCGAGGTTTCCGTCCCGACCAGGGCAAGAACTCGGGCACGGTCCACGTCGAAGAGTATTGGTAGCCGCGCCCTCGACGCGTTCCCCGCCGCTGGCCGCGCGCAGCCCGCGTCCGGGTTGAGGGCCGGGAGCGGGAGATCCACACCGCCGTCCGTGATCCTCCCCTACCGGAAGAGCGGCGGGAGCAGCGTCTTCGCCGTGGCCGCACCGATGACTCGCCAGAACTGATCGGGATCTGGCTTCACCGGCGTCCCGGTTACGGCGAATGTCGTGTTCATGAGGTAGTAGCCCTGGGCATCCTTCCGGCCGTTGAGCAAGCCCAGCCTGTTCAGCACGACCGCCATCTCCGCCTTGCCCGCCAATTGCAGGTCCACGCGCAGGGGTTGGTCGGCGATCGGCACTCCCTTCTGATATTGAACGGTGCCGCTGCCCGTCAGATGGACCGCGGGCGAGGTGAACTCCAGCGAACTCAGTTTCAGATTCAGGTCGGCCCCGCGCTCCACCTTCGCCGAGAACCGGTCGAACGGCATCTCTCGCAACATCCCCGCCAGCTCGCCCAACGCCACGGTCGTGTCCGATTTCTGTTGTTGCCCCAGCAGGCTGAGCACCGCGGACGCCAGCCCGGCCACCTCGCCCCGTTTGCCCAACGCCCGCAGAATGCCCTTCGAGCCGGACACATCAAAGTGCCCGTAGGTCCTTTGCAGGAGATCGGGCAGCGTGCCGCCGCGGCCATCCACGTTGGCATCCACCGCCACCACCGACTCCAGCGCCGGGGGATCATTCGGGTCGGCCGCCCGCAACAACGCGCCAACATCCAAACCGGAGACGTTTACCTGACCGTCAAGGACATAGGGCTGCGATGTCCCGGGAGTGAACGTCACGGCCCCGCCGAGCTTGAAAGGTTTGTCCTGAAAACGCCCGGTCAGGCCGTCCAATGCCAGCCGGCGGTCATCAATCACCAACGCCCCCCGGAGACCGCTCACCGTGTAACCCTGTCCGTAGTGCACTTCCTTCAAATCGGCGTCCAAGCGCCCCGCGACACCCTGCCAGAAGGGCGCGGCATCGACGGTCGTGCTCACGGGGGCGGCCGAGCCCGGGACGCCGGCCTCCGCTGGCGGCGTCGGAGCCGTCGCGTCCGAGGTCCCCCCGGAGCCGGCCGGAGTTTCCAAGGGGCCGACCGGCGCCAGCGTCCGAAAATCGCCGGCGAAGAGCTGGTTGCTCGTGAGCTTGCCGTTGAACGTGTATCCGGCAGCCGAACGGTCGAATTTGCCGTCAAAAGTGAGATCGGAGCGGTCGCGACCCACCGTGTAGGTGAGCGGCAGATTGAGCGAACCCGCGCTGGCATCCGGCTTGACCGACCCGGTGACTGCAACGTTGAGGTTCCCCGCCGGCCCCTGACTGCCGGACGGCACAAGATTACTCACGGTCACCGTGACCCGGCCACGGATCCGATCGCTGGTCGTCACATCGAAATCCGCCGCGAGACGGCCGCGCGCCACACTGGCAAGGGACGCCAGCGCCGGCTGCGCCGTCAGCGCGG
>JBJKRD010000229.1:0-10472 GCA_046704925.1 Opitutaceae bacterium
GAGCTGGTTGGCCACGCCAAAGATGGGCCAGAGGGAATTGACGCCGCCCAATGGGTCGACCACGCCCTGATAGAGGAACCAACCCCACGCAGCCACGAAGCCCGCGCTCGCCAGGCAGTTGCCCGCCGTCGAGCGCGTTTCCGCCAGCGGGCGCCACACGTAGCCGAGCAGGTCCTGCACGAGGAAGCGTCCGATCCGCGTCCCGGCGTCGATTGTCGTCAGGATGAACAGCGCCTCGAACATGATCGCGAAGTGATACCAGAGTTTCAGCGTCGTCGGGCCCCCGACGATCCCCGCGAACATGTGCGCCATGCCCACGGCGAACGTCGGGGCACCCCCCGGCCGTCCGACCATGGTAATCTCGCCCACTGACGCGGCCAGCGCCCGCATCTGGTCCGCGGTCACCGGAAAACCCAGCGCCGTGACCCTGGCGGTCACCGTGGCGACGTCGCCCGGCAGGTTGATGGCAAAATACTGGCCCGGCTCCAGCGCCGCGGCGGCGATGAGCGCCATCACGGCCACGATCATCTCGGTGATCATGCCGCCGTAGGCGATGACCCGGATGTCGCTCTCGCGCGTCACCATTTTCGGCGTGGTGCCCGACGCCACGATCGAATGGAATCCCGACACCGCGCCGCAGGCGATGGTGATGAAGCAAAAGGGAAAGACGGGGCCGGCGAAGACCGGACCGGTGCCGTCCACGAACCGGGTGAGCGCGGGCATCCGCAGCATCGGCCCCAGCAGCACCACCGCCACCGCGAGCAGCGCCACCGTGCCGAGCTTCATGAAGGTGCTGAGGTAGTCGCGGGGGGCCAGCAGCAGCCACACGGGCAGCACCGAGGCGATGAAGCCGTAACCCATGATCCACCACGCCAGCGTCGTGCCGCGGAGGGTCAGGACGCCGGCCAGCGACGAGTCGTGCAACCACTGCCCGCCGGCCACGCCCGCCAGCAGGGCGATGATCCCGAACACGCTCACCAGGCCGATCCGGCCCGGCGTCCAATAGCGCAGGCTCAATCCCATGACGACCGCGATCGGCATCGTCGCGGCGATGGTGAACAGGCCCCACGGGCTTTCGGCCAGGGCCTTGACCACGACCAGCGCCAGCACCGCCAGCAAAATGACCATGATGGCGATGATGCTGACCAGGGCGAGAAGACCGGCAAACGGCCCCACCTCCTCGCGCACCATCTGACCGAGCGATTTGCCGCGGCGGCGGATGGAACAGAACAGGATGATGGAATCGTGCACCGCCCCGCCCAGCGTGGCTCCGACCAGTATCCACAACAGACCCGGCAGGAAACCGAACTGCGCGGCCAGCACCGGCCCCACCAGCGGCCCGGGCCCCGCGATCGCCGCGAAGTGGTGACCGAAGACAATCCAGCGGTTGGTCCGCACATAGTCGCGGCCGTCCTCGTGCAGCACGGCCGGGGTCGCCCGCAATTCGTCCACCGTCAGCACCTTGGCCGTCAGCCACGCGCTGTGAAAACGCCAGGCGATCGCAAAGGTGCAGCCGGCCGCCACCACCAGCCAGAGGGCGCTCACCGCCTCGTGCCGGCTCAAGGCCAGGACGGCCAGCGAGCCGGTGCCCGCAATGACGACCAGCGTCCAGATCAGGACGCGCGACCATTTCGGCAAACGCAGGCCATTCATGGCAGAGAGGGGGTTCCCGGGGGGCGCCCCAAGATGGGCGAGCTTCGCCCGATTTTCCACGAAAAACTCCCGGGAAGGCGGGGAGATGCGCGGCCGACCGACCGGCGCCTGGTCTGCGGGCCGTCCGAAACCCGGCAAACCCGGAAGATGGCGCGCCGTCGCCGCCAAAACGCTCCGCGGCGCTGGACAGCGCCATTCGACATCGCTCATGGCAGGCAGGGCCTGCCACCACGCCCGGCTTCCGATTTTTCCGACAGCCGGTACGGGCAATCGCCTATTTCCGCCTCATGCCGGCGGCGGCCGGTCCTCCAGCAGGGCCCGCAGCGAACGCAGCAGCATCGTCGGCGTGTACGGTTTCCGCAGGACCTCCCGGGCCCCCAGCCGCAGCGCCGCCGAAACCTGCGCGCTGTCGGTGACGCCGGTGGTCGCCAGAATCTTCACGCCCGGCGCAATCTGCTTCAGCGCGCGAATCAGCGTCGCCCCGTCCATCAGCGGCATCATCAGGTCCGTCAGCACGGCTTCGATCGTTTCCGTGTGCTGCGCGTAGACAACGACCGCCTCGCTGCCCTCGCTCGCCAGCAGGACATGGTACCCGTGGTGCTCGAGGATCCGCTTGGTCAGCGTGCGCACGCCCTCCTCGTCGTCGACGACCAGGACCGTCTCGCCGTGGCCCGGGGGCGCGGTCTCGGGCGCGGGCGTTTCGGCCGCGGCCTGGGCCCCCATCTGCGCGGGCAGGTAGATCCGGAACTGCGTCCCCTTTCCCACCCGGCTCTCGACTTTGATGAAGCCGTGGTGGTTGCGCACAATCCCGAGCACCGTCGACAGACCGAGGCCGGTGCCCTTGCCGGGTTCCTTCGTGGTGAAGAACGGATCGAAGATGCGGTCCAGATTCTCCTGCGGGATGCCCATCCCGGTGTCGGCGACCAGCCAGACCGAGTACGGGCCCGGCTTGGCGCCCGGCGACATGCTGGCATACAGCTCGTCGACCACGACGTTCTCCGCCGCCAGGGTCAGCGTGCCGCCGTCGGGCATGGCATCGCGAGCGTTCACGCAGAGATTCATCAGCACCTGGTGCAACTGCGTCGCATCGCCCTCGACCATCCAGAGGTCCTCCGGCAGCAGGCTCTTGACGGTGATCGAGCGCGGAATCGTCTCCTCCAGGACGTTGACAATCTCCTTGATGAGGGGCCGCGGGGGCACCGGCCCCTTGCCCCCCTTCATGCCGCGGGCAAAGGTCATGATCTGTTTGACGACGTCGACCCCGCGCTTGGTGTTGCCCTCCAGGATGTCGATGAGCCGGAGAGTGTCGGGGTTCTTGATCTCCGCCCGCAGCAGCGGCGCCACCATCACGAGCGGCGCGAGGATGTTGTTCAAGTCGTGGGCGATGCCGCTGGCGAGCTGGCCGATGCTCTCCAGCCGCTGGGCCCGGTAGAGCTGGGCCTCGAGCTTCTTGCGCTCGGTGATGTCGGTGTTGATGACGAACACGGATCGCGGCCGGCCCTCGTCGTCGCGCACCAGCGTCCACCGGCTCAACACCGTGATTTCCTGGCGGGCCTTGGTGAAATGGCGCGCCTCCCCCGACCAACTGCCCTCGCGCAGCAGCGTTTGGAACGCTTCGTCCATCGCCGCCCGGTCGACATAGATCTGCAAGCCCACCTCGGTCCCGAGGACCTCCGGTGCCGGCCATTCGTACATCCGCTCCGCCCCCTTGTTCCAGTAAAGCACCTTTTGGTCGAGGTCGCACACCATGATGGCGTCGGTCGCCGTCTCCAGCAGGAACGTCTGCTCCCGGATCTTCTCCTCGGTCTTCTTGCGTTCCGCGATATCGCGGGCGAAAACCACCGCTCCTTCGAGTCCCTGATAGGTAATCCGGGCCACCGTGACCTCGACGGGGATGACCGTGCCGTCCACCCGCAGGTAGGTCTGTTCGCTGGGTTCGACAAACCCGCGGCTGTCCAGTTCGCCGACCTGCTGCCGCACGGCCGCGCGGTGGTCCGGATGAATCCGGTCGAAAACCGGCTGACCCATCAGGGCCGCGTCCGAGGCCGCCCCGAACAGCGCGATGGCAGCCGCGTTCAGGTAGGCGAACCGGGGTTCGCCTTCGCCCGGCCGGATGGTGCCGACAAAGACGGCGTCCGGCGCGCATTCCACGAGCGTCCGGAAACGGGTCTCGCTCTCGCGCAACGCCTCTTCGGCCCGCCGCCGGTCAGTGACGTCCTGAATGGTGCCGATCAGGCGGACCGGTTGGCCGGCCGCATCGAACTCAAGTTCACCGTGTCCGGCCACCCAGCGCCGTTTTCCGTCGCTCGGCCGGATGATCTGGTATTCCCGATCGAAGCGCTGCCGCCGCCCCAGGACGTCCTGCATCAGGTATTGCCGCATGGCCTCCCGCTCCTCCGGCACGATCAACGCCAGCCAGCCCTCCGCCGTCTTTGCGTAGGCATCGTCCACCCCGAAAATCCGGTCCAACTCCGGGGTGCCCGCCCACCGCCCGGACCCGATGTCATGGGTGTACGACCCCAGGTGGGTGACCTGCTGTGACCGGCTCAGGAAATATTCGCTCTCCCGGAGGGCCTCCTCGGCCCGCTTGCGTTCGGTGATGTCGATGAAACTCCCCAGGATGGCGGGCCGGCCCTCGTGTTCGGTGAGCGAGGCGGTGACCGCGACCCAGATCGGTTCTCCGTTCCGCCGCAGCGCGCGCGCCTCATATTGTCGGGGGGCCGGCCGCCCCTGCAGCCGGGCGGCGGCAAAACCCCGGAGCCGCTCCCGCTCGTCAGGCGCGATGAAATCCCACACCGAACTGCCGAGGATCTGCTCGCGCGTGAAGCCGAGCATGGCGGCGAAACGTTCGTTGGCGTAGAGGACGCGGTCGTCCCGGTGGATGAAGATGCCGGTGGCCGAGGTCTCCGCCAGAACCCGGTAGCGTTCCCCGCTCTTGCGCACCGCCGCTTCCGCCGCCCGGCGGGCGGTGTTGTCCATCAAAAACGTCAGCGTGGCGGGACCGTCCGCCAGGTCGATGGGAGTGGCCGCCGCGAGCAGGGGGAATTCCGCGCCATCCGGCCGCACGCCCGTGGTCTCATACTCCTCGGATCCCGCGGCGGACACTTCGCGGCGATCGATCCGCTCCGTCATGGCCGGGCGCGATGCCGGCGCCACAAAATCCAGGAAACTCCGGCCCACCATCTGTTCCGGGCGTTCGCAGCCGAACAGGCGCACGCAGGCCGGATTGACCAGCAGCACCCGGCCGCCGCGGGAGAGCCCGATGGCGACATGCGATTGCTCGAACAGCGACTGGAAGCGCCGCTCGCTCTCGTAGAGGGCGGCCGTGCGCTGGCTGACCAGTTCCTCGAGATGTTCGCGATGTCGCTGCAGCTCGTCCTCCGCCGCCTTCCGCTGCAGGGCGCTGGTCATCACCTGGGCGAGGGTGCGCAACAGATCCGTGTCCTCCGCGCGCCAGAGGCGGCCTTCCCTCGCCGAACTCATGCCGATGAAGCCGATGGTCTCGCCGTGGAGCATCATCGGCACGTCCACGATCGCCGCCACGCCCTGGGAAAGCAAAAGCTGCCGTTCCACGGCCGCCGCCGCCGGCAGCTTCGCCACCTTTTGGACGACGACGTCGTGCCCCTGAAAGAGTTGACTGAACCACCACGGCATCGCCGCAATATCGAGCCCCTGCAGATCTTCCTTGCGCGTCGTCAGGTTGCCGGCCCGCCACAGGTGCGTCTGCGAGAAATGAGCGCGGTCCCGGTCGAAGGCAAAGAGGTACGCCGCGTCCGCGGCGGCGAAGATCGCCAGCCGTTGCAGACCCGTTTCGATGGCGGCATCCGTCTCCGCGATCGGCGCCGCCAACAGGCTGGCGGAGATCTCCCGCAACACGTGTTCCGCGTCGCTGTGCAGGCGCAGCTGGGCATCGGACCGGATACGCACGTCGATTTCGGCGTCGAGGGCCGCGGTGCGCTCCTTGACCAGCGCCTCCAACTGGGATCTTTGGCGCCGGAGCGCGCTGGCCTGGTTCTGCCGCCAGTAGACCAGCAGGGCGAGCGCGGCCGCCAGCAGGAGCGCGGCCACGATCGCCCCCACGGCGATGGCCTGGCGGCGGAGGGGGGCGTAAATCTCGGCCTGGTCGACCTTCGCCACCAGCAGCCAGGGGGTGCCGGGGATCGCACGGTAGGCCGCCAGCACAGGCACGTTGCGATAGTCGACGCCCTCGAGGGGACCCGGCTCTCCGCTCAGCGCGCGGGCAGTGGGCAGCCGCGGATCGTCCAGCCGCAAGCGCATTTTCAGGGCCGTCCGCCGCTCGAACCGCAATTCATTCAGGAACAAGACCTGGTTTCCCTCGCGCCGCACCAACACGATCTCGGCCGTGGGACTCGGCACCGGCCAGGTCTGGAGCAGCGGGAAGAGGAATTGGCGCGGATCCAGCCGCAATAAAACCAGACCGATGATCTTGGCCGTCGCCGGCACGGTCTCCCCATCCGCCCAGGTTGCGTGACCGTCCGGCGCAAAGACGGGCGCGATCACGTCGAGGCGGATGCCCCCGTTCCGGTCGGAGGCATAGAGGTCCCCCACCAAAACGTTGCGTCCCCGCATCACGGCTTCCAGCTCATCCCGGAGGTGGGCGTCGATCGTCACGCTCTTTTGCGGAATCGACACCCGCGGAGTCAGGTGTTCGTCGAACACGGCGACGGAGGCATACCGCTGTCCGCCCTTCATCAAGCCGAGCCAGCCCTCGATCTCGGACCGCGCGGCCGCTGAGTCCGGTTGGGCAAAGTAGGCCACGAGATCGCGGGCCACGAACGGCGCCCGCATCAGGAATTGGGCGTCGCTACCCCGCTCCTGTCGCCAATTGGAGACTTGCACGGCCTTCAGATCGGAGATCGCCCCGAGTTCCGCCCAAATGGCGGTGCGCTGTTCGTTCTGGCGGTACCGCAGGTAGGAGAATCCGGCGAACGCGGTGCCCAGCGCGACGCCCGCAATCAACACCGCGGGGCGCAGGATCATGCGCGTGAAACTGACCCGGGGTCCGACACCCGTCTCCCGAAATTCGCTCTGGCTCCACGCCGCGGCGCATCCGACCAGGAGCAGGGCGGCGTTCAGGCCGGCCAGGGCCGCCGCGGTGCCCGCGGCCATGGGCACGATGCCCAGGCCATAGAACATCGGAGTGCCCGCGGCATAGCCCAGGGCGATAACCACCGAAAACAGCAGCCCGCTTCCCGCGAGGAACAACCCGGCATAGCGCGCGGACCGGCGATAGACGAGCGGCGGGCAAATCAAGGCAAGACCAACCGCCGCCAGGACGAACGAGCCGGCCGTCAGGACCGACATCCGTCCAACCTCAACTCCGTCCACCAACACGTCGGTGCCGGAGAGCCAATGCTCCCACCCCAGCCGGACTCCGAGGAGGAATTCCCCGGCCACCGTGATGCTGACGAGCACCGCGATCCAGCCCGCCACGCGGCTGAAGACCGGCGACACCCGTCCGTCCGGCCACCCGGCGCGCACGACGAGCGCCGCACTCAGCAACAGCAGGATCAGGCCGCTGCTGGGCGCCATCGGCACGTAGCCCGCTCCGAGGGCCCCCAGCCGCCAGTTGCCCGCCAACCAGGTGCCCAGCGAGGCCAGCGCGATCAGCCCACCGACGGCGGCGCTGGCCACGGCCAGCCATTTTGCCGCCGGCGGCAACTGGAGGGCTTCGCCCCTTGAGGACTTGGAGCTGGAAGGTGGATCCATCGCCACGTTGCCGTTGCTGTGTAAGTCTCTTGCTGCGCAAAACTTGAAGCTGTCGGGAAGATTGGCAACCCCGGAAACGCCGATTGGAGGCAGACGAAGCTTTTTTTGACCGACTAACGCGGCTCCCTGACGCCCTGCCGCCTCCCCGCCCAACCGCGCGGCGAATAAAAGTCGCCGGATCTCCCGCCGGGGACATGCTTTCCTCCGCGCCCTTCGACCCCATACGCCCATGAACAAACCCGCGCCCATTTCCCGTCGCACGTTCATCCGCACCGCCGCCCAGGCCGGCATGGCGATATCCCTGGCGGACGCCCTGCGTGGCGCGCCGGCCCCCGCCGGCGCCGAACCGGCGGTGGGGCCAGCCCCGCTGCCGCCGTGGGCCGACCGGCCCATGCGCTGGGCCCAGCTCGTCCTCGTGGAGAATGATCCCGGGCACTACGACCGGGCCTTCTGGCTTGATTACTTCCGCCGCGTGCGGGCCGACGCCGCGTGCCTGAGCGCCGGCGGGTGCGTCGCCTACTATCCGACCGAGGTGCCGTTCCATTACCGCAGCGCGTGGCTGGGCGATCGTGATTGCTTCGGCGATCTGGTGCGCGGTTGCCGGGAACTCGGCATGGTGGTGGCGGCCCGCACCGATCCCCACGCCGTCCATCAGGACGCCCGCGACGCCCACCCGGAGTGGATTGCCGTGACCGCGGACGGACAGATGCGGCGGCATTGGGCTTCGCCGGACCTGTGGGTGACCTGCGGCCTCGGTCCGTACAATTTCGACCAGATGACCGCGATCCACCGCGAGATCATGCAGCGGTACCGGCCCGAGGCGATATTCATCAACCGGTGGAGCGGCTCGGGCATGTGCTATTGCCAGAGCTGCCGCGACCAGTTCCGCGCGTTCTCGGGCTTGGAACTGCCGCGCACCACGGATCCCCGCGACCCGTCCCGGCGCCAATACGGCATCTGGCGGCAGCGCCGGCTGTTTGAACTCTGGCAGCGCTGGGAGGACGCCGTCCGCGCCATCAACCCGCTGGCCTGCATCGTGCCCAACGCCGGCGGCGGCGCGTTGAGCGACCTCGACATGCGCGAGGTCGGCGAACGGGCGGCGACCATGGCCGCCGACCGGCAGGCGCGCCACGGGCTGATGCCGCCCTGGGCCAACGGCAAGAGCGCCAAGGAGTACCGGGCCACCCTCGGCGCCAAGCCGGTCCTCGGCATCATCAGCGTCGGCTTTGAGGAGCGCTATCGGTGGAAGGACTCGGTCCAGCGCGAGCCGGAAATGCGCCTCTGGGCGCTGGACGGGATCGCCAACGGCATGCGCCCGTGGTTCGTGAAATTCTCCGGGGTGCTCCACGACGAGCGCTGGCTCAGGCCGGTGGAGCGGATCTTCCAGTGGCACCAGCGCCACGAGAAGTACCTGCGCAACGTCGCTCCGCTCGCCCGCGTCGGCCTGGTCTATTCCCAACAGACGGCGTGGAATTACGCCGGCGACCGGGCCGCGGAGCTGGTCGAGGATCCCGCGCTGGGCGTCTACCAGGCGCTGATCGAGGCGCGCCGGCCCTTCGAGATGGTGCACGACCGCCTGCTGGACGCGGAGCATCTGCGGCCGTTCGGCCTGTTGATCCTGCCGAATCTTGCCGCGCTCTCCGACAACCAGTGCGCCCAGCTCCGCGCGTTCGTGACCGCGGGTGGCGGTCTCCTGGCAACCCAGGAAACCTCCCTGTACGAGGCCGATGGCGCCCGCCGGCCGGACTTCGGGCTCGCCGACCTCTTCGGCGCCTCCTTCGCCGGGACGATCGAAGGACCGATGAAAAACTCCTACCTGCGCCTGCACCACGCGTCCGCGGGCCAGCCGGACCATCCGTTGCTCCGCGGCCTGGAGGACGCGCCGCGCATCATCAACGGGGTGCGGCGGGTCGACGTGACCACGACGGCGCCGTATCCCGACCCGCCCGTCACCCTGATCCCGCCCTACCCGGATCTGCCGATGGAGGAGGTATTCCCACGCGGCGAGCGGCCGGACAAACCGCAGGTCTTTCTGCGCCGCTTCGGGGCCGGCCGCGTCGCCTACTTTCCCTGGGACATCGGGCGGACGTATTGGGAGGTGCTCGCCGAGGACCACGGCGTCCTGCTGCGCAACGCGATCGACTGGGCGTTGGCCGAGCCGCCGCCGGTGACGGTCTCCGGCCCGGGCGTCCTGGACGTGACCTGCTGGCGCCAGGAGCGTTCGCTGACCCTGCACCTGGTGAACCTCACCAACCCGATGATGATGAAAGGGCCGATCCGCGCCTTTCAGCCCGTCGGACCGCAGCAAATCCGCTGGCGGCTGCCGGCCGGCGCACCGCCGCGGGCCGTGCGCCTGCTGGTGGCGGATCGGGCCCCGGCGACGGATTTCACCGACGGAATCCTGGCCCTCACCGTGCCGGAAATCGTCGATCACGAGGTGATCGCGGTGGACCTGTGAGCAGGCGGCTCACCCACCCGGATGGGCCGCCTTGGCGACGACGCGCTTCTCGGGGCGGTCGCGGCGCCGTCATCCGCATTCAACGCGGCCGTTTACTCTGGCCGGCCCGGCCGTCGCCTTGCGCGGCGAGTTCCGCCAATGCTTGCGGCACCCGCTCGAATTCCCGCAGCTTGTCGAAATAGTGCCTGGCGCCCAGGGCGCGATACGCGTCGCGCCATTCGGGGTAGTTGTAATTGGTGACCACGATCACGGCGCAGGCCGGAAGGGTTTTGCCGATTTCACGCAGCGCGGCCTTGCAGTCTCCGTCGGCCAGGCGCAGATCCAGCACCACCGCGTCGGGCCGATGCTGGCGGGAGAGCGCAATCGCCTCGGCGTTGCTGGCGCCCTCGCCGACGACGCGCGCGACCCCGGAGTCCTCGATCAGATCCCGCAGGCGCCACCGCACCGGCGGCGAGTCGTCCACAATCACCACCTGTATGGGCTCGGGTCGTTTCATGCCACCACGCTGGTTTTGCGGCGGACCGGCGACGGAACCGCGCGGGCGCGTCGTCACGAGTCCGCCCTGGAACTTGCCGCAGGTGGCCGCGGCGCGACAGGTGGAAAAACCCCGATATCGCCGTCGGCGCCGTGC
>JBJKRD010000230.1:0-21703 GCA_046704925.1 Opitutaceae bacterium
TCCCCTCAGTTCCGCGGCGGCGGTGTGCACCGCCTGGATGATGCGCAGGTGCGCCCCGCAGCGGCAGAAGTTCTCGTTCAGACCGTGGATGATGTCGTCGTCGGACGGGCGCGGATTGGCATGCAAAAGGCCGACCGCGCGGAGGATCATGCCCGGGGTGCAGAAGCCGCACTGCAGGGCATCGTGGGCCATGAAGGCCTTTTGCACGGGGTGGAGCTCGCCGTCCCGCGCCAGGCCCTCGATGGTGACGATCTGCTGACCCTTGACCGCTGACGCGGGCAGGATGCAGGTGCGCACGGCTTCCTGGTTCAGGAGCACGGTGCAGCAGCCGCAGTGGCCCTCGCCGCAGCCGAACTTCGTGCCGGTGAGCCCCAATTCGGTGCGCAGGACCCAGAGGAGCGGCCGGGTGCCGTCCGCCTGGACCTGCACCGGTTTGCCGTTGAGGGTGAAATCAATCGTGTCGGGCATGCGGTCCTCCTGTGGCGGGGGTGGTCGTTTCGCGGGGCGATCAGCGGTCTGACGCGTCCGGCGCTTGGCGGTTACGGTAGAACGCGAATCGGCCGCGCCCAAGCCTGAAATGAACGGATTGGCGAGTGCGGATCTCGGAATGCGGAGTGCGGATCTCCGATTGCGGAATGCGGATTTCTGAGTTCGGACTTCGGATTACGGATTGAGGATTGCGAAAAGGTCCGGACAGCCACGGCAGGAACGCAGACGGGGATAGCTGCCAAACCTCTCAGTCGTCGGTTGCCGGAGTCGCCAGGTTTCCGGATCGCTCAAACGAAATCATTTACTGTCCGCGCTCTTGCTCACCCATCCGCAATCCGGGATCCGCAATCCGAAATTCGCAGCCCGCCATCCGCACTCCGCCATCCGCACTCCGAGATCAAGTCCCGGGGCCGCTTGACACCGGACGGCCCGGTGGCAACCTGCGAATTTCGTCATGGAAGCGGCGCTGGAACAACCGGTACTGGTGCTGAACCGCCTCTGGCAGGCGGTGAATGTGATCGGCGCCCGGCGGGCGTTCGGGCTGCTGGTGCGCGGCCACGCCAGCGTGGTGCATCATCACGAGGACGATTTCCGCGTCTTCACGATGATGGATTGGATCGACTTCTCGCGCTACAATCCGCCGCTGTCCGAGGTGGAGACGGTGCACACGGTGCGGCACACGATCCGGCTGCCGCGGGTGATCCTGCTGACCTTCTTCGACAAGCTGCCGTGCAAGGAGCTGAAGCTCACGCGGGGCAATGTCTTCGAACGCGACCGCAACCAGTGCCAGTACTGCGGCGGCCATTTCCCCCGCGAGGAGCTGAACCTGGACCACGTGATTCCGCGCCACTACGGCGGCCGCACCACGTGGGAGAACATCGTGTGTTCCAGCGTGCGGTGCAACACGCGCAAGGCCAACCGCCTGCCGCACGAGGCGGGGCTGCGCCTGATCCGCAAGCCGTCGCGGCCGAAGTGGCGGCCGGTGATCTCGCTCGTGCTCGGCGCCCAGCACCGCGAGATGTGGAAGGACTTCCTGGATCTGGCCTACTGGAACGTGGAGCTCGACGAATAGTCCGATACCGGATTGCGGAAACCGGATACCGGATAGCCTGCAATCGGTCGGCAGAGGTTTTTGGTTTTCAACCGTCGGCCCGTCCGCCAGGTTGCCAAAACCATGAATGGAGAGGATTTCAAGAGGCGGACCCGGGCCTATGCGTTACGGGTGATACGGCTGGTCGAATCGCTGCCGGAGGATCGGACGTCGCGGATCTTGGGCGACCAATTGCTCCGCGCCGGCACTTCGATGGGGGCAAATTGCCGTTCGTCCATTCGGGCCAAATCGCGCGCCGATTTCATCTCCAAAATGGGCACGGTGGAGGAGGAAGGCGACGAATCGCTCCATTGGATGGAGTTGCTGATCGAGGCGGGAAAGGTGCCGGCGGCGCGAATAGCGGCGCTGATGCAAGAAGGAGACGAAATCGTGGCGATGGTCGACGCTTCCATCAAAACCGCCCGCCGGCGAGGCTGACTATCCGCAATCCGAAATCCGCACTCCGAAATCACGGCCGGGCCAGCGGCAGGGTGACGCGCATGGTCGTGCCCTGCGGGCCGGTGGCGAGCACCGCCACGTCGCCGTGGTGGCTGCGCAGGATGCGCTACACGATGGCGAGGCCCAGCCCGGTGCCGTCGGGTCGGCCGGAGAGAAACGAGTCGAAGATCCGGTCGCGAATCTCCGGGGGTATGCCGTGCCCGGAGTCGGCGATGTCGATGACCACCTGCGGCGCGCTGGCCCGCTCGTCGGTCGCGCAGCGGACCGAGATCTCGCCGCCGGCGGGCATGACCTGCATCGAATTGAGCAGGAGGTTGAGGAGCACCTGCTGGAGCTGGCCCTTGTGGCCGTCGACGATGAGGTCCGGCGGCGGCACCTCATAACGCAACTGGATCTTGTTCTGCGCCAGTTTCAGGCGGACGAGCACGAGGGTGTCGTCGACGATCTCCGCCACCGCCCAGCGCGAATGCAGGCTGGACGGCGCCTTGGCGAAGTTGAGCACCCGGGAGACTATCGCGTCGAGCTGGTCGAGCTTTTCGCTGATCACGCGGGTGTCCTTGTGCCGCGGGTCGTCGGCTGCGAAATCGAGCTTGAGGTAGCCGTAGAGGAGCTTGATGACGGTGAGGGGATTGCGGATTTCGTGGGCGATTTCCGCCGCCAGCAGGCCCAGCGTCGTCAGCCGTTCGTTCTTGCGCAGCGCTTCCTCGCTTTCGAAAACGCGACCGTACAGGCGCGAGTTCCGGATCGCCACGGCCCCGAGGCTGGCCAGGGCGCCGAGCAGCCGCTTCTCGTCGTTGTTGAAACGGTGCGGTTTGGCGGTGAACACCCCGAGCACACCCACGGCCTGATCCTCGCCGAGCAGCGGCGCCGCCAGGAGCGAATGGAGGGGCGCGCCGCGCGGCAGGTCGATCACGTCCACATATTCGGCGCTATGGACGTTGTGGAATTCGATCTGGCGCCGGGTGTGCAGGACGGACGCGATCAGGCAGTGCTCCAGCGGCAGATCGCCGCGCGGCAGACCGGGCTCGCCATCGGCCGGCGGCGCCGGCCCTTCCGCGCGCGCCACCGAACCCAGGCGCACGATCCCGCGGGCCGGGTCGAACAGATAGAGGGCGCAGAGGGTCGCGTTGAGGATCTGGCGCGCCTCCCGCGTGACGGTGTCGAACAGTTCCTGCTCCTGCAGCTGCGCCACGAGGGATTGGCCGACCGTGATCAGGGTCTCGAGTTGCCGCGCCTTGCCCTGCAGGTGGCGGAGCTGCCAAAGATGCTGGACGACGACCGTGGCCTCGTGGGTCAGGCGCACCAGGAGGTGGAGGTCCGATTCGGCAAACGCATGCGGCGTGCTGCTGTCGAGGTTGATCACCCCGAGGACCTGGCCTTGGGACTCCATCGGCGCGGCCATTTCGCAGCGGACGTCCGGACGCAGCGGAATATAGCGCGGGTCGACGGTCACATCCGGCACGCGCTGGGGACGGCCGTGGAAGGCGACCCAGCCGGTGACGCCCTGGCCGGGGCGCAAGGCCACGTTCTGGGCGTCGGGCGGGAGCCCCTGCTGGAGCTCGATCTCCAGCCGGCCGGTGTCGGGATTGAGCAGGGCAATCGAGCCGCTGGTGGCGCCGAACAGCGCGATCAAGTCCTCGAGGATGGCCCGCAGGGCGACGAGCGGGTCCCCGGTCCGGCCGATCAGCGATGCGATCCGGTACAACGCCGTCAGCGTGCGGGGGTCTGCGGGCGGCGCAGGCGAGGCGTCGCCAGTTGCCGCCGCGGCGGACGGACGGGCGGCGAGCGGAGCTGGACGGGATGACGCGGAATCGGGCACGGCGGGAAGTGTGGGCGCCGCGGCCGGGTTTTCCATCCCGGAAAACGATGGCGTGCCGTCGGCGGCCGGAGCCGATCCGCGCGGGCCACGTCCCTGGGGCGGCTCAGCCGGCGTGTGCCGCCGGGGCGGCAGCGGGCTTGATCACGGTGGCCAGGGCGTCGCGCAGGGCATGAAGGCGGCCGGTGTCCTCGGTCGGCTCGTGGTTGGCGCTCTCAATGTAAAAGGTGTCGAGGGCCACGCCGCGCTCGGTGTTGATGCGGGCGAAGGTGATGTCGAAGCCATGGTCGAAAATCACCTTGGCGAGACGGTAGAGCAGTCCGATCTGGTCGGGCGCCTGGATGTCGATGATCGTGCGCTGCATCGCCAGCTCATGGTAGACCTCGACCGTGGGCGGGAAGGAGGTGTGCAGCGTGTGGTTCTCGACCGGAAAACGGTTCGCGGCGATCCTGGCCGCCTGCGCCATGATGTCCGGCAGCAGGTCCTTGTTCTGGATCAGCGCCGCCTCGATGGCGCGCCCGAACGTCTCCATGGCCGCATGGCTCTGCACCACGCCCCGTCCCGGCTCGACCACAAAGAAGGTGTCGATGGCGATATGGTCGGAGCGGGAAATGACCTTGGCCGACAGGATGTTCAATCCGGCGACGCTGAATCCGCCGGCCAGCCGATAGAAGAGTCCGGCCCGGTCCCAGGTGACAACGTTCACGACCGTCAGGCTGCGGTTGAGGTCATCCTTCCAATCGACGATGGGCCGGAGCGAGCTCACGGAGTCGGCCGCGGCAATCGACTTGAGGAGGCGGTTGACCATCTGGATGTGCAAGGCGATCTCGTCCGCCTCCGTGTGGACGAAATAACGTTCCGGCAGGAGGTTGAAGTGGGCGCTGATCTCCTCCTGGCTCACTCCGGGAATCTGCTTGGTAATCAATTCCTTATAAATCATTTGCTTTCGTTCGAGATTTCGCTGCTCCACGGTGTCTCCATGGAGGAGACGATCCAAGGTCGCACGAAATAGGGTAGTGTGAAGCGTGTCCTTGTAGCTGTTCCAAAGCGAGGATGCCGTGCCCCGGGCGTCGCAGAACGTATGCACGTACAGATAGCGAAGCTTCTCGGTATCGCCAACCAAATCGGCAAACGCAGCGGCGGAGAGCGGGTCATCGAGGTTATGCCGCTGCCAGAATCGTGCCATGATGAGGTGATTCTTGATGATAAACCCAACAATCTCGCGATTCTTGGGGTCGACCTGGAGGCGTTCGAGGAGCGGTTCGGCGAGGCGGGCGCCGGTCTCGCTGTGGTTTTTTATCCCCTGGGCCTTGCCGATGTCGTGCAGCAGCAGGATGAGGTAGAGCAGGGTGGGCGTGGCGGTGGCGTGCAGTTCCTCCCGGTATTTGAGCGTGATCGGCTCGGCTTCGGTGAAGACGCGGTCGAGTTCCCGGATGGCGTTGAGCGTGTGGATGTCGGCGGTGTAACGATGGTAGAACTCGTGCTGGACCAGAAAAGTGAGCCGGTCGAACGGCGGCAGGAACCGCCCGAGCACGCCCAGCTCGTGCATGAGCTGCAGGGTGGGGAAGACGGCCCCGGCCTCCTCGAGGATGGCGCGGAAGCTGGTGTTGGCGTCGGGCGACTCGAGGATGCGGCGGGTCAGCAGCGGCAGCGACTCGCGGACGAGGGCGGACAGGTGGAAGTCGGGCGTGGCGTCCAATTGCTGGCAGTGCCGGAAAAGACGGATCAGGCGCACGGGGTCATCGTGAAAGGCCGTCGGCGTGGCCGCCGCCAGCTCGCGCCCGCGCAGGAGGAAGCCGTCGATCAGCTTGGTGCGTTCGTGGCGGCGCAGTCGCAGCACCTCGCGGAAGGAGAGGCGCGAGGTGGCGGGCGGATTGAGGGCGAGGGCCAGGCGGCTCTCGATGATCTTCGAGATGCGGTAGATGGCCTGCGCGTGGCGGTAATAGTCGGCCATGAAATCCTCGACCCGCTGCAGCAGGTGTTGCTGCCGGTAGCCGAGGTGGAGGGCGATCCGCGGCTGCACTTCGAGATCGAGGAGATCGGTGGCGTGCCGGCTGATGAAATGCAGCTCGTTGCGGACGCGGAGGAGGAAGTTGTAGCCCCGTTGGAAGTCGGCCAGCTCCTTCCGCCGCAGGTATTGCAGGGTGTGCAGCTCATCCATGCGGTGGATGCCCAGCTTCACCCGGGCCATCCAGAGGGCATTCTGGTAGTCGCGAAGCCCGCCGACCCCATTCTTGATGTCGGGCTCCTGCAGAAACACGGTGTCGCCATACTTGGCGCGGCGGCTGGCCTGGTCGGCGAGCCGGGCGGCGATGTAGCCCTTCGGGTCCTCGGTCATCGCGAAGTTGCGGTAGGCCGTGGCGAAGGTCTCGTAGAGCGGGGTCTGGCCGGCCACGAGGTGCGACTCGAGCAGGGCGGTTCGCGTCTGCATGTCCTTCCGCGCCTGCACGAAGACATCGTCGATGGTGCGGGTGGAATGGCCGACCTTGAGGTCGCAATCCCACAGGATGTACAGGATCTCGTTCACCAGGTGTTCCTGCAGCGGTTTCACCGCGGCCGGCTTCACCTTGGAGGGAAACAGGAACATCACGTCGATGTCGCTCTGCGGGCTGAGCTCGTGCCGGCCGTAGCCGCCGAGGGCGATAAGGCAGACGGGGGAGGGCAGGCTGCCGTGGGCGCGGCGGTAGGAGGCCAGGGCGTAGTCGAAGAGATGCCCCAGCATCACGTCGACCATCGCGGCGCGCGCCTCGGCGACCTTGAGGCCCGGCTCGCCGGCGTCGTGGTGCATGCGGATCATGGCGCTTTCCAGGCGCAGGAAGGTCTTGCACGCGGTCAGGCGCTGCGCGGCGGAGAGCTCGCCGTGGAAGTTGAGGCGCTCGCGGGCGTGTTTCTGGATGCGGCCGACCATGGCGACGGCCTAGTGAGCAGCAAACCCGGGACCGCGCAAAGCCGGAAATGAACGGCCGCCGACGCGCGGGGCCGGCCGGGAAATCGGGCGGCGCGCGAATCCCAAGCCGCCCGAACCCGCCTGCTAAATCGCTTGCCCCTTCTCCGGGCGGCTTTTTAGCTCGCCGCCCGGAGTTTTGTATTCCCATGCCTGAGATCAACAAGAGCTACGATCCGCGCGACGTCGAGAAACGGTGGTACGCCGCCTGGCTCGAGAGCGGGCGTTTCCGCGGGCGCGAGACTCCGGAACGGGAGGCCTACTGCATCCTCATGCCGCCGCCGAACGTCACCGGAACGCTCACGATGGGGCATGTGCTCAACAACACCATCCAGGACATTCTCATCCGGCGCGCCCGCCTCGAGGGACGATCGGCCCTCTGGATCCCCGGCACCGACCACGCGGGCATCGCCACCCAGACCGTGGTGGAGCGGGAGTTGCGCAAACAGAAGCTGCACCGGCGGGATCTGGGCCGGGACGAATTCCTGAAGCGGGTGTGGGCATGGCGGGAGAAGCACGGCAGCATCATCCTCGAGCAATTGCGTCGCCTGGGCGCCTCGTGCGACTGGGAGCGCACCCACTTCACCATGGACCCGGCTTATTCGCGGGCCGTGCTGACGGTGTTCGTGGAGCTGTTCCGGCGCGGCCGCATCTACCGGGGCAAACGCATGGTCAACTGGTGCCCCGCGTCGCTGACCGCCCTCTCGGACGAGGAGGTGATCATGAAGCCGGTCAAGGGCCTCCTTTACCGGGTGCGCTATGAGATCGTCGAACGCCCCGGACAGTTCCTCGAGGTCGTCACGACGCGGCCGGAGACCATCCCGGGCGACACCGCGATGGCGGTGCACCCGGAGGACGAACGCCACCGGAACCTGGTCGGCCTTCACGTGTGGCGGCCGCTGGTGCGCGACCGGATTCCGGTGATCGCCGACGCCGCGGTGGACCGGGAGTTTGGCACCGGCGCGCTCAAGATCACCCCGGCGCACGACCGCGCGGACTTCGAGATCGGCCAGCGTCACACCCTGCCGGTGCGCGACGTGCTCAATCCCGACGGGACGCTCAACGAGTTCGCGGGGCCGGAGCTGGCCGGACTGGAGCGCTTCGCGGCGCGGAAGAAGGCGGCCGAACTCCTCCGCGCCGCCGGGGCGCTGGTCAAGGAGGAGCCCTACGAGAACAATGTCGGCTATTCCGAACGGGCGGGCGTGCCGATCGAGCCGCGGCTGACCTGGCAGTGGTGGCTGCGGTATCCCCGCGTCGAGGAGGCGACCGCGGCGGTCCGCGACGGGCTCGTCAAATTCCATCCGGAGCGGTGGACCAAGGTCTACCTGCACTGGCTCGGCAACCTCCAGGACTGGTGCATCAGCCGCCAGCTCTGGTGGGGACACCGGATCCCGGTATGGTTTCGCAAGGGGCTCGATCGCGACCGGCTTTCGGAGGCCGACCTGCACGACCCGGCCCGCGTGCACGTGTCGGTCGACGGGCCACCGGACCCGGAGAACTGGACGCAGGAGGATGACGTGCTCGACACCTGGGCTTCGTCCTGGCTCTGGCCCTTCGTGACCCTGGGCTGGCCCGATCCGGACGCGATGACCCGGGCCGGCTTTGACCATTTCTATCCCACGACGACCCTCGTCACCGGGCCGGACATCATCTTCTTCTGGGTGGCCCGCATGATCATGGCGGGGCTCGAGTTTGTGCGGCCGGGCGCGCCGCTCGAACGCCGCATTCCCTTCCGCCATGTCTATTTCACCGGCATCATCCGCGACCAGCTGGGCCGCAAAATGTCGAAGTCGCTCGGCAATTCGCCCGATCCGGTCGACCTGATCGAGAAATACGGGGCCGATGGGCTGCGCTTCGGGATCATTTCCATCGCCCCGCAGGGGCAGGACATCCGCTTTGCCGAGGAGCGGATCGAATTCGGCAAGAATTTCTGCAACAAGCTCTGGAACGCCTGCCGGTTCCGGCAGTTGAGCGGACCGATGGCGGACAATTCCTCGCTGCGGGAGATTCTGGGGCGCCTGGAGGCGGCGAAGTTCGACGCCGACGACCATGCGATCCTCGACCGGTTGCTGGCCACCACCCGGAACGTCGACGGCTGTTTTCGCGAATTCGAGTTCAGCGCCGCGGTGCAGGCGCTCTACGGGTTTTTCTGGAACGATTTTTGCGACTGGTATGTGGAGGTGTCGAAGACCAAGTTGCAGGATGCCGGCACCCGGGCGAACTGCCTGGCCATCCAGGATCTCGTGTTGCGCCAGACCCTGCTTTTGCTGCATCCCTTCATCCCGTTCATCACCGAGGAGCTGTGGGCGCTGTTGGGCTACGGCCGGCCGGGGCAGTTGATCGAGGATGCACATCTGGACAACGCGTCGCAGCTTGCGACCGCGCAAAGTCTGCATGCCGTGCGCCTCGATCCGCAGCAGGCGGCGGTGGTCGAGCGCCTCAAGACGTTCGCCTCGCAGGTGCGGGCGCTGAAGGCGGAGCACGGCATGGCGGCCTCCCGCGAAGTGGAATTGAGTCTCGTCGCCCCGCCGGACCATGCGCAGATCGTCGCGGCCAATCACGACAAGCTGGTCCGGGTGATCGGCGCCCGGGGGATCAAGAGCGTGCCGATCCAGCCCAAGGGAATGCCGGCGGTCGTCACCCCGCTGGGCACGGTTTCCCTGGGTCTGGCGGCGGGGGTGGATGCCGCCGCGGAAAAGCGCCGCCTCACCAAGGAGCAGGAAAAGGTCGACCAGCACATCGCGTCGACCGAGGGCCGGCTCGCCAATCCCGCATTCACGGAAAAAGCGCCGCCCCCGGTGATCGCGGGGGCCCGGCGACAGCTGGACGAGCTGCGCGCCAAGCGCGCGGAGATCGAGCGCCTGCTGGCGGCGTTGGAGCGGCGTTGATCCGCAGGGGCGGGGCCGGGGAGTCCCGGTTGAAATTCCGCGCGGCCGGGCCGAGAGTGCGGGGTGGCGCAGCCGGATGACTCACCGCCCCCTTCGCCGGATCTCCGTTCCACGTTCTGGCTCACCCGTTTTGTCCTGCTGCGTCTGCTCGGGCTGGTCTACGCGGTCGCCTTTCTGGTGGCGGTAAACCAGATCGTGCCGCTGATCGGGGCGCACGGGCTCCTGCCGGTGGGAGATTTTCTGGAGCGCGTGCGCGCGGCCGAGGGCTCGACCTGGGCGGGCTTCCTGCGCCTGCCTTCGCTCTTCTGGCTGGTGCACACCGACGCGGCGCTACGGACGGTGGCGTGGCTGGGGCTAACGCTGGCCGCGGTGGTGGTGGCCGGCTTCGCCAACGTCCCCCTGCTGGCCGCGCTGTGGGTGCTGTACCTGTCGTTGGTCCACGTCGGGCAGGACTGGTACGGCTATGGCTGGGAAACGCAGCTGCTGGAGACCGGGTTTCTGGCGATCTTCCTGGCGCCCCTGCTGGAGGCGCGCCCATTCCCCCGCCGCCCGCCGCCGGCGCCGATCCTGTGGCTTTTCCGCTGGCTGATCTTCCGGATCATGCTGGGCGCGGGCCTGATCAAGCTGCGGGGCGACGCGGCGTGGCGCAACCTGACCGCGCTCTACTACCACTTCGAGACGCAGCCACTACCGAATCCCCTGAGCCGCTGGTTTCATTTCCTCCCCCGGTTGGTGCTGCGGCTCGGAGTGGTGTTCAACGACCTGGCGGAACTGGTGGCGCCGTGGTTGGTGTTCTGGCCGCGGGCCGGCCGGCGGATCGCCGGCGGGGTCATCATCGCCTTCCAGGTCACCCTGATCCTCGGCGGCAACCTGTCGTTCCTGAACTGGCTGACGATCATTCCGGCCCTGGCCTGCCTCGACGACGGAGTTTGGGCGAAGGTGCTGCCCAGGTTCGTGGTGCGCCGGGCCGCCACCGCGGCAGTCAACGCGCGACCCGAACGGGTGATGCAGACGGCGACGGTCGCGGTGACGGTCCTGGTCGCGCTCCTGAGCATCCGCCCGGCGGTGAATCTCATCTCGCCGCACCAGCTCATGAACGCGAGTTTCGACCCGTTCGATCTGGTCAACACCTACGGCGCGTTCGGCACGGTCGGCCGCGTGCGATACAATGTGATCTTCGAGGGCACGCGGGATGCCGAGCCGGACGATGGGGCAGACTGGCGGCCCTATCCCTACAAAGGGCTGCCCGTGGACGTGGCCCAACGGCCGCCGCAGGTCGCCCCCTACCAGCTCCGGCTGGATTGGCAGATGTGGTTCGCGGCGATGGGAACGCCCGGCGAGTACCCCTGGACGCTCCATCTGGTGTGGAAGCTCCTGCACAACGATCCGGGAACGCTGGGGTTGTTTGCGTCGAATCCATTTCCGGACCAACCGCCGCGCTACGTTCGCGCGGTATTGTGGCGGTATCGCTTTGCGTCGCCGGGCAACCCCGAGGGGCACTGGTGGCGGCGCCAGCGATTGGGCCTTTGGTTGCCGCCGCTATCGGCGCAGGATCCCCGGCTCCGGAGGATTCTGGCCGCCTACGGGTGGCTGCCGAAGGGTGGCGTCGGCCGAACGCCGTAGGCGTTTGAGAACCCAACCGCGGGGTCCTGCGACGCGCGAGGGTTTCGAGAATCTCCGGATGCGATCCAAGGAAATCTATTAAAGCATTAATAACAAATGAGGTACAAAAACAAATATGTAACTTTACTAAGCGGCCTAAGTAAATAATGTAACGCCTGCCATGGGTGTCATTGGGCCTTCGCTGGACGCGGGTTTGGATGGCGATCTTTCGATCGTCAATCAACGCCTCGAAAATATGAGCGCGGAAGAGCGCGTGGGCTGGGCGTCGGCGAGCTTTGGCGATCGGCTGGTGATGACCACGAGCTTCGGCATTCACTCGGCGGCGATGCTGCATCTGGTGACGCGCCTGGCGCCGGGCATTCCCGTCGTGTTCATCGACACCGGTTACCTGTTTCCGGAAACCTACCGCTTCGCCGAGGAATTGACGGCGCGACTGGACCTCAACCTGAAGGTCTACCTGCCGGCGATGACGGCGGCCCGCCAGGAGGCGCTCTACGGCCAGCTGTGGCAGGAGGGCGTGGGAGGATTGAAGCGCTACAATTTCCTCAACAAGATCGAGCCGATGGAGCGGGCCGTCCGGGACCTGCGGGTCGCGGGCTGGCTGGCGGGACTGCGCCGGACCCAGGCCCGAACGCGCGAGCACCTCTCCGTGGCCCACCGGCAGAACAAGGTCGTGAAGGTCCATCCCCTGATCGACTGGGACAACCGGAGGGTGCATCGTTACCTCGGCGAAAACGGGCTGCCCTATCACCCGCTGTGGGAGCAGGGCTACGCCTCGGTGGGCGACCGGCACAGCACGTCGCGGCTGCGCGACGGCATGCGCGAGGAGGAGACGCGGTTCGGCGGCCTCGTGCGCGAGTGCGGCCTCCACGAACCCAGCGGCCGCGCGGATTACCAGATCTGACGCGCGCCGGCCGCTAGATCACCATCTGCTCGCTCCCGTGCGCGAAGCGGGGGCGAAGCACCGGCTCATGGTGGCGCAGGACCAGGGAGCGCTTGCGCTTGACGAAGACGAAGTGCTCGACCCGCATGTTCGCAAACAGGACCTGCGGGTAGATGCTGTCGTAGAGATCGCTGACGAAATAGAGGCGGGGCGCCAGCCGTTCCCGCAGCAGCGTGTACAGGGCCGCGTAGACGCCGACGGCGACCTGGGTGCAGGTCGCGTTGGTCCCGACCACGGCGCTGTTCGCCAGGCTGTGCAGGTAATACACGCGCTGCCGCGGATAATCGAGGCACACGCCGATGGTATCCTCGCCGTCCAGCGGGGTGAGCGTATTGTCGCCGATTTCCAGGTCGGTGAGCAGCACGCGGCCGCGCCGGCGCCAGCGCCGGCTCAGGTACGCCATGGTTTTCGGGTGGATCGCGTAGATGAATTTGGAGGAGATGCCGAGCAGGCGGCCCAGCGTGAGGTTCTCCTCGTGCAGGACCAGGAAACCGTGCGGATAGGACGGCAGCGGCATCACCGGCTGGAGGATGGAGCGCATGTGGCACCGATGCTGGATCGCATTGGTGCGAAAGATCACCGGCCGGCCGTCCTGCACCAGGCCCGTCGGGTCCCACACGACCTCGCTGAGAAACTCCTTGCGGGACCACGTGATCAACGGCCGCCAGCCGTCCGCTGCCATCGAGGTGTCATATTCGAAATGGACGATCTCCCGCGGCTTGCCGTAACGGCGCACCCCGTGCCACACCCAGATGTTCACCACCCCGGGGTTCATGCCCGAGCAGAGGATGTGGGGCGCGCGGCGGCGTTTTTCCCGGGTCGGGTGCAGCGCCTCGACCAGGGCATTGGCGCCCCGCTTGGCCTCATTGAGCGACGTGCCGACGTAGGAGACGCCGGCGAGGTCGGTGGCAGCCAGCACCGGCAGGGTGTCCGCGTCGGTCACGTCGAGGGCGATGTCGATCTCATGCCGGCGCAGCAGACGGCGGTAATAGGCCTGATCCCGGGGCAGGTGGAGGCGGCGGTGGATGAACTGGTACTCCAGCCGCTGGTGCTCGAGGAAGCGGTCTTCGCGCACGTGCTCGCTCTTGTCGAGGAGCACGACCCGGCCGAAATCGGCGCGCCGACCGCCGAGCCGGCGCAATAGCGCCCGCGCGACGTTGCCGGAGGCACCCAGGATCAGAAGATTCGGCGGACGCCGTTGATCCCACGGGGTAGAGGTTGGGCACATAAAGATTCGGACGGATCCCAGAACCGGCGCGGCGGCGTGGGCACGCCGGCAGCGAGTTCAACAGACGCGAACGACTCCGGTCTTTCAACCACGAAAATGAAAAACGGCGCGAGCACGCCGCGCGCCGTCCGGTCAACGGCCGACCAGTTTGCGCGCGACATCGACGGCCGCCGCGGCATTTTCGCCGAAGGCATCGGCTCCGATCGAGTCGGCGAACGCCGGCGTCACCGGCGCGCCGCCGATCATGATCTTCACCTGGTCGCGGATGCCGGCGGTGCGGAACGCCTCGACGGTGGATTTCATCGCCGGCATGGTGGTGGTCAACAGGGCGGACAAGCCGACGACCTGGGCCTTGCGGTCCGTGACGGCGGAGACAAAACGCGCGGGCGGGACGTTGACGCCGAGATCGATGACCTCGAAGCCGCTGCCCTCGAGCATGGCCGCGACGAGATTCTTGCCGATGTCGTGCAGATCCCCCTGTACCGTGCCCAGCACGACGCGCCCCGTGGGCTCGGCACCCTTGGCGACGAGCAACGGCCGGATGAGCTGGAAGACCTCCTTGGTCGCACGGGCCGACAACAACAGCTCCGGGACAAAATATTCGCCGGCCTCGTAGAGGCGGCCCACCTCGTCCATCGCGGGACCGATGGCCTGCTCGACCAGGGTCACCGGATCGACCCCCTCATCGAGAGCCTTGCGGGCGGCGGTCGCAGCGGCCGACGCGCTGCCTTTGAGCACTGCCGCGCGCAGTTGAGATAAGTCGTGCATGACGAAGGGAGGTTGAGCGTTGACGGAAATCCCGGCCCCGCGGACCGGCGTGGCCCGGGATGGGCGTTCAACATCCAAGGCGATTGGCCCGACCGGGCCAAGCACGAAGCGTCAGCGCCGCATATGACAGTTGAGCAACGGACAGAGATCGCAGGGCGTGAGATCGGATCGCACGGCATCCCGGTGGCCGAGGCCGACGATGCCGGAGATCGACTTCAGCGGTTGCATCAACAGCGAGGGCAGCAGCGTGACACCGATCGCCCCGGCTGGCGCGAGACGGAAGAGGTTGCGCTGCTCGGCGAGGTCCATGCCGCAGTAACCGGGACTGTAGCGCACGGTCAGGGCGTCGTCGGCGCCGAGTCGTGCCTGGAGGCGCTGCATCAGGGCGTTGGCCGCGGCCTCGGCGGCCCAGGAGCCCACGGCGTCCAGCACCGAGCCGGCCATGGCATCGCCCTCTCCGCACCGACCGTCCGCCAGGCGCGAAATCGCGTCGCCGACCGTCACTAGGAACACCGCGACGCGATCCGCCCCGTGGAGAAATTCCCCGATCCGCCCCCGGATGGTTAAGCCGCCGAGCGCGAGCGAATGCGGCCCGTCCGTCGAGCAGCGATAAAGCGAATAGGTGCCCCGCGGCTGGAGCCGGGGCAGGGCGGTCGCCACGAGGCCCGCAATCGTCCGCTGCAGAGGGGGCGGCGGCAAGACGTCGCGGGGGTAGCCCAGACAACGGTAGATTTCCCCGGCGGGCGGGGTCAACGGGAGCTCCGCGCACACCTCGGTGGCGATGGGCGCGCGCGCGGCGTCGGCGATCGGAGGTCCGTCGATTTCGGAAGCACCGGGCATCATGAGGGGGAGGAGGACAAAGGACCGAAAACGGGTCGGGCGGGCCTGAAGGCCCGCGAGGGACGGGAGAAAGGCACCCGGCGATTCATCGGGTCGTCCGATATTTCAGGATCAGACCGTGCGGCCCCAGTCTTTCGACCGCCTCCAGCCGCAGCCGGATGTCGGTCGGCCCGGCGAGCAGCGGAGTACCGCCGCCGAAAAGCCGGGGCTCGATGGTTAGCCAGACCTCGTCCACCAATCCGGCGGCAAGGAACCGACTGTGCGCCTGGGAGCCGCCCAACAGGGCGCAGCGCCGCACGCCGCGGGCCGTCAGATCGGCCACGATCGCCGCCGGCTCGGCCGTGGTGAATTCCAGCGCGCCGGGAAGGGCGTCGGCGGCGAATTGTTCCGGCGAGCGCGTCAATACCACGCGCAGCCGCAGGCCGGAACGGTTGGTCCGGATCACGTCGCGCGAGACGCGATAGGTTTCGCCGCCGAAGATGCCGGCCTCGAATCCGGCGAGCGCCGTGTGAAAGTAGGCCTTGTCCTCGGACGAGGTAAAGGCGGTGCCGGGTTCGGCGTGACGGGTGATGAACCCGTCGAGCGACTGGGCGGCGATGAGCACAATCTGCACGGCCGGACGATAGGGAAGCGGCCAACCCAGGCAAGCGCGGGGCCGGCGGGCCGGGGCGCGGCGGTGCTTGCCAGGAGCCACGCCGGCCACCTATCGTCCCGGGCTTCCCGCATGAAACGCGCGCTCATCACCGGCATCACCGGCCAGGATGGATCCTACCTGGCCGAGTTCCTGCTGTCCCAGGGCTACGAAGTGCACGGCGTCATCCGCCGCGCGTCGACCTTCAACACCAGCCGCATCGACCACCTGTACCAGGACCCGCACGTCAACGGCGTGGGCTTCTTCCTGCATTTCGGCGACCTCGCCGATCCGGTGCAGATGCTGCAACTGCTGTACGATCTCAAGCCCGACGAGGTCTACAACCTCGGGGCGCAGTCGCACGTGCGGGTCTCGTTCGACATCGCGGCGTACACCGGCGACGTGGACGGCCTCGGCACCCTGCGCATTCTGGAGGCGATCCGCGAGGCCGGCCTGGTGAAGAAGGTCCGGTTCTACCAAGCCTCGTCGTCCGAGATGTTCGGCAAGGCGCAGGAGGTGCCGCAGACCGAGCGCACCCCCTTCTGGCCGCGGTCGCCCTACGCCTGCGCGAAGGTCTATGCCTACTGGCTGACGATCAACTATCGGGAGAGCTACCGGCTCCACGCCAGCAACGGGATCCTGTTCAACCACGAGTCGCCGCGGCGCGGCGAGACCTTTGTGACCCGGAAGATCACCCGCGCGGCCACCCGGATCAAGCTGGGCCTCCAGGACCGGCTGTACCTCGGCAACCTCGACGCGCGGCGCGACTGGGGCTACGCGAAGGAGTACGTGGAGATGATGTGGCTCATGCTCCAGCAGGACCAGCCGGACGACTTTGTGGTGGCGACGGGGGAGACCCACAGCGTGCGCGAGTTTTGCGCCGAAGCCTTCGGGCAGCTCGGACTCGACTGGCAGCAGCACGTGCAGCACGACTCCCGGTACGAGCGGCCGGCCGAGGTGGACGTCCTCATGGGCGACTCCTCGAAAGCGCGGCGGCAGTTGGGCTGGGAGCCGAAGGTGCGGTTCCCGGAACTGGTGAAGATCATGGTCGCCGCCGACCTGGAGCTCGCAAAACGCGAGGCGCAGATCGCGAGCCTGCCCCGGCCGTGAACCCGCCGGATCCGAAAGCGGGGGCGCCGCGCCCGCGGAAAATCTACATCGCCGGCCACCAAGGCATGGTGGGATCGGCCCTGGTCCGGCGTTACCGGACCGAGCCCGGCGTCACCCTGCTGCTGCGCCGCCGCGACGAGCTGGACCTGACCCGTCAGGCAGCGGTGGAGGCCTTTTTGGAGGCGGAAAAGCCGGACGTGGTGATCGTGGCGGCGGCCCGGGTCGGCGGGATCGAGGCCAACCGCACCCATCCGGCCGGATTCATCCACAGCAACCTCGCCATCGCCACGAATCTGATCGACGGGGCGTGGCGGGCCGGCGTGCAGCGCCTGTTTTTTCTCGGCAGCTCGTGCGTGTATCCGCGGCTTGCGCCGCAACCGATGCCGGAGGACTGTCTGCTCACCAGTCCGCTCGAACCGACCAACGAGGCGTATGCCGTCGCCAAAATCGCCGGCCTCAAGCTGTGCCAATGCTATCGCCGCGAATACGGGGTGCGGTTCCATTCGGCCATGCCGACGAATCTTTACGGCCCGGGGGACAACTACCACCCGACGGATTCACACGTGGTGCCGGCCCTCCTCCGCAAGTTCGACGCGGCGCGGGCGGCCGACCGTGCGGAGGTGGTCGCGTGGGGCACCGGCGCGCCGCGCCGCGAGTTTCTCTTTGTGGACGATGCCGCCGACGCGTGCGCCTTTTTGCTCGCTCAGGCCGATCCGCCCGACTGGGTCAACATCGGCAGCGGCACGGATGTGACCATCAAGGAGCTGACGGAAGCGGTCGCCGAGACGGTCGGCTTTCGCGGTCGGGTGCTCTGGGACCCTTCCAAGCCGGACGGTCCCCCCCGCAAGCTGCTGGACGTTTCGCGGCTGCAGGCCCTGGGCTGGCGGGCCAAGGTCGGCCTGCGGGACGGCCTCGCGCGAACCTACGCCAGCTACCTGGCCGAAAAGGCGGCGGGGACCCTGCGGCAATGAGCGGTGTGGTGCCGGAGGTTTGCCAACCGGCGGCAATCGTTTATCGCCTTCTGGGTCCCCTGATCAATGGCCGCTCCCCTTGAAGTCGTAAATCCCGACCCCGCGGACGGTGGGCCGCGCAAACCGTTTCTCGAGCACCTCGAGGATCTGCGGCGGGCGCTGCTGCGGTGTCTGACGGTCGTCGGCATCGCCCTGCTGATCTGCCTTTTCCTCGATCCCTACATCGCGGAGATCCTCGAATATCCGATCCGGCACATGGCGCTCTTCGAGCGCCCGACGCCGACCGTGACCCTGGAGCTCGGATCGGCGCGCTTTGGCCCCTACCCGGTCAGCCGCGAGGATTTTGCCGGGTTGCCGCCCGGGGCGGCGCCGCACGCGGTCTACCGCCTGGGCACGACGACCATCGGGGCCCACCAGGTGGCCACGTTGCAGCCGGACCCGACGGCGGAGCCGGGAGGCGCCCGCATCATCCTGCGCAACCTCAATCCTGCGGAGGGATTCATGGTGGCGTTTCACATCGCCCTGTACGCGGCTCTCGTGGTCTCCGCGCCGTTCTGGCTCTATTTCCTCGGCGATTTCATCCTCCCGGCCCTGAATGTCCGCGAGCGCAAGTTCATCTTCAGCTGGCTGGGGTGGGGCATCGTGCTGTTTCTGATCGGCGTGCTGATGACCTACTTTCTGTTGCTGCCCCTGGCGCTCCGGGCCTCGGTGGAGTACTCGAATCTGCTGGGATTCAACGCCTACGAATGGCGGGCCGAGGAGTACATCGGGTTCGCCTGCAAATTCCTGCTCGGCATGGGGCTGGGCTTCCAGTTTCCCCTCGTGGTGCTTACGCTGGTGAAGCTGGGCATTCTGAGCCACCGGCAGTTGGCGCATTACCGGCGGCACGTCATCGTGCTGTCGTTCATCCTCGGCGCGATTCTCACGACCCCGGAGGTGGTGACCCAGGTCGCGATGGCGGTGCCGATGATCACCCTGTACGAGGTCTGCATTTGGCTGGCGTGGTTCTGGGAGCGGAAGAAGCGCCGGGCCGAGGCGGCGGCCGCCTGACCGGGAGGATTTTTTGCCCTTGCGCTTGCGGAGCGGCTTTGCGCCCATTGGTTTTTGGGCCGCCTGGCACCCATCAATCCTGCCCTGTCTTTGCTTCCTCTCATGATCGCTCCCGAAACCCATGCCCGCCTCGATGACCTGAAGAAACGCGCCGGCCACCTGTGGAGGTTTCTTTGACGTCGAGCAAAAACAGCGCGAGATCGAGGCCCTCGAGGCGCAGATGAGCGCGCCGGACTTCTGGAACCACCAGGAGCGCGCGCAAAAGCACATCGCGAAGACCAACGGCCTCAAGCGGGCGATCGGCGGCTTGGTGGCGTTCAACCAGAAGCTGGCCGACGCCGGGGTGATGGTCGAACTGGTCGAGGCGGCGGACGGCGCCGAAAAGGAGCAGTACGGCCGCGAACTCGACCAGACGGCGGCGGCGCTCGCAGCCGAAATCGACCGCCTTGAGCTGCAGAGCTTCCTGAGCGGTCAGTTTGACCGCAACAACGCCATCCTGAGCATCCAGGCGGGTGCCGGGGGCACGGAGTCGTGCGATTGGGCCGACATGATGTTTCGCATGTACAGCCGCTGGGCCGAGCGCCGCGGGTTCACTCTGGAGGTGCAGGATGTGCTCGCCGGCGACGAGGCGGGCATCACCAAGGCCACGATGGTGCTCCGCGGGGAGTACGCCTACGGTTACGCCAAGGCCGAACGCGGCGTGCACCGGCTGGTGCGCATCAGCCCGTTCGACGCCAACAAGCGCCGCCATACCTCCTTCGCCGCCGTCGACGTGGTGGCCGAACTCGACGACGACGTGCCGGTCGACTTGGAGGATGACGATCTGCGCATCGACACGTTCCGGTCCTCGGGCAAGGGCGGACAGCACACCCAGAAGAACGACACGGCGGTGCGCATCACCCACCTGCCGAGCGGCCTCGTGGTCGCGTGCCAGAACGAGCGCTCGCAGCTCAAGAACAAGCTGTCCGCCCTCAAGGTGCTGAAGGCGCGCCTGTACGAGAAGATGCAGGACGAGAAGCGCGCGGAGATGGAGAAGTTCTACGGGGAAAAGGGCGAGATCGGCTGGGGGAGCCAGATCCGCAGCTACGTGCTGCAGCCCTACCAGATGGTGAAGGATCTGCGCACCGGGGTGAGCACCAGCGACACGCAGGGGGTGCTGGACGGCGATCTCGACCGGTTCGTCTACGCGTGGCTCCGGGCCGGCCAGCCGCGCCACCGCAACAAGGAAATCCAGATGGAGGAGTGATGACCGCCCATCGTCCAATACCCAGGGCGGATCGGGACGCGAACGGTTGAACTTGGGGAGTGGGAGAATCACTGCCGATCATGATTTCCGGTCTGCCCTACGAAACGATCCGCGCGGCCCTCGACGGGCAGCCGCTGTTCGAGGCCAAAACCTGGCAATTGTCCCCGGCGGCCTGGCCGCTGACCCGGGAGCAGGTGGCGGAGCTGGAGCAGGTCGGCGCCGCCTGCCTGGAATTCCACCAGGCGCTGGAGACGCTGTATCTGCGGTCGGTGGCGGGAAGAAATCTTCTGCGCAACAAGGCGCTCGTGGCGCCGTGGGTGGCGGAATACCTCGACCGCGGCAAACCCGCCGAACTCGTGCAGCACGCGCGCGAGGGGCGGCTGCGCGGAATCGGGCCCCCGGTGTTGCGTCCCGACCTTTTGCTGACGGAAGACGGATTTGCCCTCACCGAACTCGATTCGGTGCCGGGTGGCATTGGTCTGACCGCGTTCCTCAACCGCCTGTACGCGGGCGACGGATCCGTCCTCGGCGGGGACGACGCGATGATCGAGGGCTTCCGGCAATCGCTGGCCGGTCTGTTGCCCGGGAACCGCTCGCCGCTCGTCGCCCTCGTGGTCAGCGACGAGGCCGCCACCTACCGCCCGGAGATGCGGTGGCTCGCGGCGGAGCTCCAGCGACGGGGTCACCGGGCGGTGTGTCTGCGGCCGGAGGACGTGTTTCCGCTCGGTGGCGCCCTGTTCTTTGACGTCGAAGGCACGCCGGAGAAGATCGACATCATCTACCGTTTCTTCGAGCTGTTCGACCTCGGCCACGTGGCGACGGCGCAGTATTTCTTCGAGGCGTGGAAGAACGGTGAGGTGGTCATCGCGCCACCGATGCGGCCCTTCCAGGAGGAAAAGCTCGCGCTGGCCCTTTTTCACCATCACCGCCTGCAGGATTTTTGGGCGGAGCATCTGGGCGAGGCCAACCTGAAACTGTTGCGCCGGCTCATCCCCATGTCGTGGGTGTTGGATCCGGCCCCGCTGCCCCCGGGCGCGGTTTTGGAGGGACCCCGCGTGGCGGGCCGCGCGCTGTCCGACTGGTCGCAGCTCGGGCAGGCTTCCCAGAAGGAACGGAACCTGATCATCAAGATCAGCGGCTTTCACGAGACCGCTTGGGGCGCGCGCAGCGTGGTGCTGGGCAGCGACGGGTCCCGTGAGGATTGGCAGGCCGGCATTGACCAGGCGC
This sequence comes from Opitutaceae bacterium, assembly GCA_046704925.1. Taxonomy (GTDB): domain Bacteria; phylum Verrucomicrobiota; class Verrucomicrobiia; order Opitutales; family Opitutaceae; genus Fen-1467. Next base: position 21,324 of record JBJKRD010000230.1, read on the forward strand.
TGCGGCTCGCGCCGACCAACCTGCACGTGTTGCAGGAGTACCGGAAACCACGACGGGTGCACCATCCGGTCTATCGGCCGGCCCCGGACGGCGGTCCGCCCGTCGCCGCCGAAACGCCGGGCCGGCTACGGCTGTGTCCCTATTATTTCGTGAGCGATGGCAAGACGCGGCTTGCCGGTGCGCTGGCGACCTTCTGCCCGCCGGACAAGAAGAACATCCACGGCATGCAGGATGCCGCGTTGCTGCCCTGCCGGATGGCCGAATGAAGCTTGGTGCGTTCGATACTGGCGGCGTTTGATTTTGGTGGGAGCAGACGATCGCTCCAGCCAATCTCCGGCCGAACAGATGATGTGACGCTGTCGTTGCAGGCGGAGCCAACC
>JBJKRD010000231.1:0-6326 GCA_046704925.1 Opitutaceae bacterium
GGTCGATACCACGAGCACCGGCGCCGTGACGCTGGCCAAGCGCATGGAGGCGGCGGGCGTTGACACCCTGATCCACACCGACATCAGCACCGACGGCATGCTCACCGGACCCAATTTTTCCGCGCAGGAAGCAATGCTCACGGCCGTCAGGTGCCGGGTGGTCGCCTCGGGCGGTGTGGGCGGCCCGGAGGATGTGGCCCGGCTCTTGGAAATGAAAAAACGCCGTCCGAACTTGGACGGCGTCATCATTGGCAAGGCGCTCTACGAGGAGCGGGTTGAACTTGCCGCAGTTTTGGCGATGGCGGCGAGGTAGGCGCCGCCAAGGTCGGACGCGGCGCCTCCCGGCGTGGGCGGAGTCAACGCGAAGCACCCTGCCGGCGTACCTGCCCGGCGATTTCCTCGAGCGGATAGGTGATGATCTCTGCCAGCGTCGGATGGTACCACGGCGCGCGCAGGAGGTCGAACACCGTGGCGCGCATCGCCAGCGGCCCGCTGAAACAGTGAATGAGTTCGCCTGCGTCCCGGCCCACGATCTCCGCGCCGAGGATGCGGCCGCGCCGCGGCTCGGCGATGACCTTCACATGGCCGTAGTTGGCGTCCATCAGGATGGATTTGCCGTGGTCGTCGAAGGGATAGCTGGCACTCAGGTGGGCGACACCCTCCGCCTCGAGGTCGGTCTCCCGGCGGCCAATGGTCGCCAGTTGCGGATCGGTGAACACGACGTGCAGCAGCAGGGAATAGTCGACCGGCTTCAGGCCCGTGACGCCGGCCGCGTGGCGCGCGGCCAGTTCACCCTGCGCGACGGCCAGATGCACGATGTCGTGCGGGCCGCACACGTCACCCGCGGCATAGATGTGCGGCGCCGACGTCTGCTGCCAGCGGTTGACCAACACCCGCCCGCCGGGGTCGGTCCTGACCGAGGCCGTGGCGAGGTCGAGTTCGCTCGTGTTGGGTTCGCGTCCCAGCGCATTGAGCAGGTGCCGCGCGCGTCGCGTGACCGTTCGACCGGCGTGCTCAAACGCGACCGTGAAGCCGCGGCGGTCATGCCCGACCTGACGGATTCTCGTCCCGGTAAACAGTTCAATGCCTTCGTCACGCAGCGCCTGTTCCACCACTCGGCCGGCTTCCGCCGAATGCTCCCGCAGGATGTGCGGACTGCGCTGGACCATGACCACACGCGCGCCGACGCGCCGCAGGAATTGCGCAAGTTCGCAGGCGACGATGCCACCGCCAAGCACCAGCACGCTTGCCGGCACGAAGTCCAGGTCGAGCACTTCGTCGCTCGTCCAGAAAGGCGCCTCTCGCAGGCCCGGCACGTCGGGCGCGCTGGCCCGCGAACCGGTGGCGATCAGGAAGCGCCGGCTGCGGAGGCGGCCGCCGTGGCTGAGCTCCACGGTGTGGGGATCGACGAAGCGGGCCCGGGCCCGGACGAGATCATAAGGCCCCGAAGTCAGTTGCCGGGCGCGGTAGCCGGCAAAGTCGGCGATGATCCGGCGTTTGCGGGCGTGCATGGCGGGCATGTCAGCCGCGGCCTGCGGGATCCGCAGGCCGTAATTGGCGCCGCGGCGGGCATGGTGCAGCATCTCCGCCATGTAAAGCAGGGTCTTGGACGGCATGCAGCCGCGGAGGATGCACAAACCGCCGAGTTGGCGGGCGCTCTCGACCACTGCGGTCTTTTGGCCCAGCGCGGCGGCCACCCGCGCGGCATTGAAGCCGGCCGAGCCGCCGCCGAGGGCGACAAAGTCGTATTCTCTCATGGTTCGAGGCAGTCCGCGCAGCTCGTGAAGGCAAACATTATCATCCGCCGAACGTTTCCCGGCAGAATCACCGCGGCCCCGCCGAACCGGGGACTCATCGTCCCTTGCCGAACAACATGATTTGAATCGTCTTCAGGACGATCGAGGCATCCAGCACAAAGGAGAAGTAGCGGACATAGTACAGATCATACTCCAGCTTGCGGAGGGCGTCGTCGAGGTTGTCGCCGTACGGATAGTTGACCTGGGCCCAGCCGGTGATTCCCGGTTTCATCAGGTGCCGGAAATGATAGCACGGGATATCCCGCTCGTAGCGCTCCACCAGCTTGATCCACTCGGCCCGCGGGCCGATGAGGCTCATATCGCCGCGCAGGACGTTCCACAACTGCGGCAGTTCATCGAGGCGTGTCGCGCGCAGCACGCGGCCCACCCGCGTGATCCGGGAGTCGCCGGGCTGGGTGTAAGGGTCGCCGTGTTCGGCATCGGTCCGCATGGTGCGAAACTTGCAAATCTGGAACGGCACGCGGTTCCTGCCGACCCGCGTCTGGCGGAACAGCACCGGGCCCCGATCTTCCAGCCACACCGCCAGAGCGCACACCAGCAGCAACGGGGAGGACAGGGCCAACCCCAGCAGCGCGAGCCCCACGTCACTCAGCCGCTTGAGGCGCGCGAATACCGGCTCGCGGGCAATCTGGAACCCCTCCTGGAAGAGCCAGATTTGATTCAATTCCTGCAGGGCGATCTTGCGCCAATAGATCTCGTGGAAGAGCTCAAACGTATACGTGGGCACCCCTTGGAAATGGAGGGCCACGAGGCGTTCGGCGACGGCGGGCGGCAGATCGCGACTGGTGAAGTGGAGGACGATGGCCTCGATGCGCGGGGCCAGCCGGTCGAGCGTCGCGGGCAGTTCGGCGAGCGCCTGCATGTCCAGTCCAATCATCGGCGGCACGCTTTCGTGGCTGCTTGCGTCGGTGGCGACGTAAAGGACCTCTCGCGTGAGGCGGTTCTCCTCGCAGGTCTGCTGGAAGGCGACGCAACTCGCCTGGCTGCCGAGGAAAACGATCGGACGCTGCTCGTGACGGCCCAGCACCCACAGCTTCAGCCAACGGCGGTAGCCCAGCGTCACCGGCACCAGCGCCGTGTAGCTGAGGGCGATCACGGCGCGCGACGATTGCAGCGAATACTGGTCCTTGATGAAGACGAAGGTCACAAGCAGCATCGCCAGCATGGCCGCCAGGAGTGCGATCGCATGCTGGCTCGTGTAGGAGAGGCTCAGCATGTCGGTGCGAGTGGAATAGCCGTCGATCAGGTGGACCGCCAGCAGCAGCACGCCGAACGGCCCGACCAGGGGCGCGAGGTCGAGGTGGCCGATGGCCTGCACGCCGCGCAGCCAGCTGACCACGTGGAAGACGAGCGCCACGGCGGCGAAATCAAGGCCGACGAGTAGCAGCGGTACCAAACGGCGGTCGGTCATCGGGGGCGGTGCATTATGGTCGGGGAGGCGACTCCACCGCAAGCGGGAGTTGCCCGGTGCCGAGCCGGTCTTCCCACGCGTCGAGCGCCGCCGGCAGCCCGCCGGTGGCGCGCGACCACGCGGCGGCGGCCTGGGCCATCGCCTGTCGCCGCCCGGCCTCGTCCCGCAAGGCATGCGCGGCGGCCGCCAGTTCGGCCGGTTCGTCGGGGGAGACGATCACCCCGAATCCCTGCCCGCGGATGATCTCGGCGACTTCGCATTGCGCCGGACCCAGGAATGCCACCGGCCGGCCCACGGCCGCGATGCCGTAGAGCTTGCTCGGAAACACGCACCGTTCGCAGCCGGCGCGCAGGGTGACGAGGTGCAGGTCGATGGCGGACAATGCGCCCGCCAACCGCAACCGCGGCTGCGCGGGCAGGAACTGGACGTTGGCCAGACGCTGCTGGCGCACCGCCGCCTCCAGCGCGGGCCGCTGCGGTCCGTCGCCGACCATCAGGTACACGAAACGCGAATCCGTCGGCAGGAGTCCGGCGGCCCCCAGGATCGGCTCGAGTGCGTGGACCCGCCCGAGATTGCCCGCATAGCCGATGATGAATTTCTCGGTGACTCCCCACTGGTCGCGGAGCCCGATTGCCGCGTCCGCGGCCGGCGCGAGTCCTTCCGGGGCCCAGTTCGGAATGACGTGGACTTGCGCGGGCGCCACGCCGTGCTCCAAAATCAATGCGCGGAGATCGCGCCCCACCGTGACGCAAGCCCGGGCGTTCCGCCAGGCGCGGTCGCGCCACCGGCTCCAAGGGCGACTGAGGGCCGCCAGCAGGCGGCTGCCGGACAGTGCGAGGCTGATCTCGGGGTGGATATCCTGGATCCAATGCACGAGACCGGCGCGGGCGCGGCGGGCCGCGGCCGCAGCGATCGGCGCCAGCGCCGGCGGATCGGTCATGGCGATCAGTTGGTCGCCCGCGCGAAGGGAGGCACGCAGCGCGCGACGGCTGGCCAGGGCGAAGCTCAGGTAATCGCGCGCCTTGGCGGCAATGCCGTGACGGCCGCTGCGGGCGACGGGGAGACGGACGATGTCGACGCCGTCCCGGGTCTCGCGGAGCGGCGTGGCGGCCCGCCCATCATGGCTGGCGATGACCGTGACGGGCCAACCACGCTTCACCAACCCCGTCCCCAAGTCTGCGAGCATCTGGGCGGTGGCTTGTTCGTCCGGCCAGTAATACCGGTTGACGAAGAACAATCGAGCGTGGGGCACCGGATCGCTCATGACGAAGCGGCCGGGCGCGGCCGGCGGCGGATCCGCCGGATCTCGGCGGACGAAAAACCCTCGTACCGGGCCAGCAGCCGGCAATAGCGAAGGCCCGGCCCGCCCTCGAGGATTCCGCCGCGCAGCAGGTATTGGTAGATGAAGCGCAACACCGGGCGGCCCGGCAGGCGGTAACTGAGCCGCTTGAGGGCGCGCCGCCGGGCGAGCGGAGACCCGGAGAGCAGCGCCGCCCACGGAGTGCGACCCGACGCCGCATCCGCCAAAAACGCTTCCGCTTCCTGGCGGGCGTACCGACGGTGTTTGGCCAGCCATCCAGCCACCCCATCGGCCGACAGATCGTGCAGGTAGTTGGCCCGCAGCCGCCCCATGCGCATGTGCGACGCCTCCCGTTGGCCGTGCCCGGCCGGCACGAACTCAAAGCCCGCTGCCTTGACAAAGCGGGCCTGCCACGCGGGAAAATCCGTGCAACGGGGAATCCAGCGGCCCTCCCAGATCATGCGGGGTGCGGCGTAACAGCCGTCCAGCGGTTCCCCGCCGTCGTAGCCGGCGCACTCCGCGCGCAACTCGGCTGTCATCTGTTCGTCGGCGTCCAGATGAAACACCCAGGGGTGCCGGAACGCCACCGTCCGGTGGGCGTGGTTGCGCTGCCGGGCGAAATCCTCGAAGGAGTGGACAAACACCCGCGCTCCCGCCGCCCGGGCGATCTCGGCCGTGCGGTCGCTCGAGCCCGAGTCAAGCACCACCACGTCGTCGCACCCGGCGACCGACGAAAGGCAGGAGGGCAGCCGGCCCTCCTCGTTGAGCGTGAGGATCAGGACCGAGAACATGGCGCGTTCGTCAGGCGTTGGCGACGGTCAGGCGATGATACCGCAAGGCGGCGAAGAAACAGAGCCAGAAACCCTCCAGCACCGCGGGATTCGCGAAGGGAAACTCCACGAGGGCGTACAACACCAGCAGCGCGCAGCCGGCCAACAGGTAACCCGTGATCGGCGAGGGCGGGGCCCGGCGCAGGACCGCGGCCAGGGGCACCGCGCCCGACAGAATGATCAGGGCCGTGCCGACGACGCCGACCTCCGCCCACGCCTGCAGCCAGTCGGAGTGGGCCTCGGCGTAGAAAGGCACCCAGCCCTCAACCGAGACCTGTCGGTTGAACATCTGAAAGACCGTCGCATAGGAGCCAAGACCCCAGCCGAACCAGGGCTTTTGCCGGGCCATGCGCCAGGTGTCCGCGTAAAGCTCCGCCCGGCTGCCCAAGCCGCCGCGCAGCCGGATCTCCTCGATTTGTTCCCGCGTCGTGTCGAGGCGCCGGTCGATCGTCGGCCGATCCAGGAGGTACATGCCGGCCGATGCCGCGAGTACCAGGGCCGCGGCCACCAGGGCGGGCGCGACCGCCGTCGCGCCGCGGGCCTGGCGGTCGCGCCGCAGCCGACGAAACCAGTGCGCCAACGCTCCGGCGGTCAGGATGAGCACCATCAAGGATCCGGATCGCGAGCCGCTGAGCGGCACCGCGGCCGCGAGAAAAATCGTGAGCACGATGCCGAAAAAGGCCGGAGAGTGGCGTTGCTCGCGCGGTTCGGAACGACGGGCATGGTGAAACAACAGGCCCAGGGCGGCGGCCATGGCGAGGACGACATAGGCTCCCCAATGATTGTGATAAATGAACGTGGCGAAGAACGTCCGATTGGGCGATGGCTGCAGCCCAAAATACAGGCCCGGGGCCCGGTCGAGCTTCTGGAAGGTGCCCAGCACCGCGAGGACAAAGGCGTTGCCGGCGAAAATAAACAACAGCCCGCGGAGCACGCGTCTCCGCACCACCACGAGCACGAGGTTGTAG
>JBJKRD010000232.1:0-6142 GCA_046704925.1 Opitutaceae bacterium
CCGCGAAACGCTGGACCTCAACCGGGTGCTCCTGCCGAAGCAGGTCGCGATCCGCCTCGACTTGCTCAACGACCATGAGAAGTACGAGCAGAAGCCGGCGTTCTCCCGCGATCGACGCGTGTCCGGAGCCATCCGCATCGAGCCGGACGTCCTCAATCGCAACGGCTACCGTTTCATCGCGAAGGCGAGCTTCGAAACCGGCCGGATCGATGGCAACAATCCGCGCGAACTGCCGCCCCAGGACCAAATCACGCCGTTCTTCGGCACCGGTGCCGCGGGCACCAACCAGGCCACCTACAATGGCTGGCAGCTGTGGGACAACCAGACCGGTCGGATCGGCAGCGGCGTGGCCCGCCCGACCAACTATGCGAATGCCAGCTCCATGCCGATTCCCTACTCCTCGCCCTGGATTGAGAATTCCAGCTTTGGCAACACCAACACCAATAATCCGGTGGCATTCTTCGGCAACGGCGGCGGTGCGCAGACGGCTTATTGGGTCACCTCCGCGACTCAGCAGTACCAGGGCAATAATCAAATCGGCTACGTCACGGCGCCGGGCTCCTGGGCCAGCATCGCGAGCACCTCGATTTGGGCGGTCAATTCGGGCCTGCCCTACTCCGGCGCGGGCATCTTCAAGAACAACCTGATCACCGATCCGTCGGTCTTCAATTTCTACAAGCAGCTGATCGATGGCGACACCAAGCACGACGCGCAGCAGTTCCACCGCGTGACGTTCAGCGTCGCGGAAACCGCGCTCGACGACCAGGTCGGTATTTCCTTCGACTACAACAAGGAGGACTACAAGTACACGCACACCGCGCTCCTGGGTGGCAACGTTGCCCTCTTTGTCGATCCGATGGCCGTCTACAACAACGGCACGCCGGACGCGGGTTTGACGGGCGTCCCGTACTCCGACGGCACGCCGAATCCGAACGTGGGCCGGCCCTTCGTTTCCACCACCGGCGGCAGCAATTATTCCAATGCCACCACGAGCGAAGACAAGCGCGTGACGGCCTACGTCACGCGTGACCTCCGCAAGGACCTTGGCGGCTGGCTTGGCCGCATTATCGGCCGGCATACCTTGACGGGCCTCTGGTCAGACTCGAGCCAGACCACCGACAACCGCGGCTGGGACAGCTACGGTTACCTCGATCCGAACGTCTATAACCTGCAGGATCCACCCCTCGACCCGACGACGGTCAACTTCACGGCCGTGGAACCCGCGATGGTCATGTATCTCGGAACTTCGTTGCTGGGCAAATCGGCGAGGGGTGCCAATATCCCGGTGATTTCGGGGATACCGGCGATCAGCAACGGCTCGGTCACCTATTTCAGCGACCAGTGGAACGCTCCCGCGGGCGTCAATCCGGGCGATCCCTGGACGAACAATGCCTACACCACCGATCCGTCGAAGCTGGCGCCGGGTTACACGGTCGGCAACAATCCACTTCCCACCAGCTTCACGCAGGCGAACAATCCGGCCAACTACGTCGGCTGGACCGCCACGCCGCTCAACATCACCCAGGCTGATTCGGGGGCGAATCGCGACGCGCTGACGACCAGCGCGGCGTTGAACCGGGCCGAGACCGTCTCGCAGGCGCTCGTCTGGCAGGGCAAGATGCTCGACGACAGTCTCGTGGCGACGTTCGGCTGGCGCAAGGACACGGCGAAGGCCTACGGGTTTTCGCGCAATATCGGTGACGCGGCGGATCCCCAGCACATCGACTTCAGCACCTATGGCATCACGGGCGGCCCGAATGGCGTCATCAGCGTCAATTCGCGTTCCGAGAGCTTCGTGGCGCACCTGATGGATTTGCCGGGACTCAAGGACCTGACGAAAAACCTGCCGTTTGAGGTCAGTCTCACGTACAGCCAGTCGACGAACTTCCAGCCGCTCGCCGGCCGCGTCGACGTGTACGGCGCGCAGGTCGCACCGCCGTCCGGCAAGACGGTCGATCGCGGCATCGTGATCGCGACTCGCGACGGCAGATACCTGCTCAAGATCGGCCGGTACGTCACCTCGGAAGCGAACATCACCACGAACGCCGGCGGATTCGCGAACGACTTCAACTGGTGGATCGGCAGTCTGGTGAACTTCACGAACATGTTCGATCCCGCCATCCAGGGCGGCCCGGTCTGGGGGCCGCTCAAGGGCGGCAGCAATATCGAGCAGTACATGTTCAGCGACGACGTGTCGGTCCAGTCGCCGGCGCTGGCGGCGCGGCAGGCCTCCGCCCTCGCGGGAGTGCGCGCGTTTGAGAACGCCGTCGATCCGCGTTTCTGGAAGGCTTGGGGTTTCAACAGCCTCGCGTACATCCAGTCCAACCAGACCGGGAATCCCTACGTGGTGGCCAACTCCATACCGAATGGCTTCACGATCACCCAGGACGGCGTCTCGAAGGGCTACGAAATCGAGCTTGATGCCAATCCGATCCCGAACTGGCGCATTACCTTCAACGCCAGCAAGGAGGACGCGGTCCGGAGCAATATCGGCGGCACGGCCCTCAACGGCTTGATGAGCCAGGTCAGCTCGATGGTGAACGGGGATGGCGGATTGATGCACTTCTGGTGGGGCACCTCCGACGTTCCGGACGCCAATCTGGTGTTCTACACGGGCGTTGGCGCCCCTGGCGCCGTCGGAGCCGACTGGGCCAACCTCAAGCTGGTCGAGGGTGCCGCGGCGCCGGAAATTCGCAAGTGGCACTACAACCTCGTCACCAACTACGGTTTCACCCACGGTCGGCTGAAGGGCTTCAACCTCGGCGGGGCCGTCCGTTACGAGAGCGGGGTGACGATCGGCTATCCTCCGACCGGCGATCCCACCGACCCCGCGTCGCTCGGCTTCGATCTCAGCCACCCCTACAAGGGCCCATCGGAGACCTATGTCGACGCGTGGGTCGGCTATACCCGGCGCCTCTCGAAGAGGATCAACTGGCACATCCAGCTCAACGTAACGAACATCGGCAAGGGCAATTACCTGATCCCGATCACCGTGCAAGGCCCGATCCCGGGTCAAGCCGCCGGTACGCCGGCGGGATACCGCATCGGCCCCACCCAGCAGTTCACGATCACGAATCGATTCGAGTTCTAGGCGCGGCCGGAAGGGCGTCGAGCGCCGCGAGCGCGGCAACGGCGCCCCCGCACGGCGCGATCGCGACCGCGTGACGATCTCCCTTGGAGAACGTCTGCGCTGCAACACCGGTCAAACCGACTTTTTCACCCCACCGTGATCTCGCGCTCGCCGGTCGCGGCCGGCTTCGGCCCCGGGTCGGGGATGTTCAGACGGAAGAGACGGTTCGCGTTGCGCCAGAGGATCTTTTCCTTCTTCTCGGGGGTCAGCCCCAACCCGTTCACAAAGCTCAGGTAGGTTCGCATCCGGCAGATCGGCCAGTCGGTGCCGTACAGCAGATAGTCGGGTTCCCCGGCGTAAAGGATCATCTCTTTTACCTGCTGCAGCATGAACTTTTTGAACTGCGATTTGAAATCGCCCAGCACCAGGCCGGAGATGTCCGCAAAGACGTTCTTGTTTTTGTAGACCACCTCCATGCAGTCGCGAATCCAGGGGTTGCCGACGTGGCAGATGACCAGCCTGAGTCCCGGGTTGTCCACGGCCACGTCATCGACGTGGATGGGGTGCGCGAAGCGGACCTTGCCCATGGGGTTGAAGGTGTCCCCGGTGTGAATCATTACCGGAACGTCGTACTCCAGGGCCAGATCGTAGAGCACCTGGCAGCGCGGATCGTGGGGATAGAACGGTTCGTAGCCCGGATACAGCTTGAGGCCCCGCACGTGCCCGTCCTTGAGATAATCGCTGATCTCCCGGAGATCCTTTTCCCGGTAGTGCCGAAAGCTCAACCCCGCGACGACGAAAATATTCTTGAGGCCCGCCGTGGCCTCCACCACCGCGCGGGTGGACGGCCGGTGCTCATTCACCGTGGACGAGGTGAGCACCAGGGCGTAATCCACCTAGTTGTAGGCCATCGAGGCCTGGAGTTCTTCCAGACATTTCTCCACCGGCGCGATCCGGCTCTCGTCGTAGTTGTTCAGGTGGGTGTGGACGTCGATGATCATCGCCCGATCTTCTTTCGTTGGCGGGACTGTCGGCTTCCGGTCTGCCCGCGCCGGCCGCCACAATCTAACACGAGGTCAAAGCGCGTTCAACCCGGGAACCCCGACGCACCGGCCGGCCGCACGCCGAGATTTCCGAGCACCCGGCGGGCACATGTTCCGCCTCGTGGACCTCGATGATGACCGCCCGCCTTCGGCCCCGCCGGGGTCGTTCGGGTCGGCGCCGTGGACGTGCGAATGGGTTACGGGGGCGAGTGACAGGCTCCGGTGCGCTCCGTGGCCCCGGCGCCGCGCGGACCAATCTGCCGGAAGGCACCGTCAGTTGTTTCCGGGCGCGGCGGGCTTCTGCAATTGCTTCGGATGCGATCGTTCCATGTTGGCAACGATGTACCAGACGATCCTCCAGGATCCATCGCCTTGACGTTTGAACTCCGCAATGAAGTTCGTCTTGTGAGTCATCAGCACTCCGGCATGGCTGTTGTCCTCGTTGTAGGTACCGCGGTACACGGCCAAATCTCCCCCCCTTGCGACGTCGACCGTTTCGTCGATGAGACTGACCCGCCAGAAGGGGTCGCGGGAAAAACCGGTCCTGAACCCGTCGCGATCCGCTGCGACCCCAACCATGGAGGGATTGCCACACTCCATGGCGATGATATCCGGGGAATCATAAGCGGTGGCTTTGACGGGATCGTGGGCATTGATCCCGGCAACAAGTTGTGCGACGTCGGCTTTGATGGTGTCGGCAATCGCGGTTGGATCAACCGGCGGAACTGACGCCGATGATTCCGTCCCGGCAAAAAGGAGAGCCACCAGCAGCAGACTTGATCTCCAAGGTGCGAACGAGATCATCATACGCCTCCGCTTGTTTTGAGCGTTTTGGATGCACGGACCGGCCCCATCGCCGGCTTGCCGATCATCCCGGGGTTCCGGACGAGGATATAAGGTGCTGGGCCGGCGATCGGCGCCTTGAGCAAATCACCGTCGGCTAGACCTTCAGCCAGCCGCGGAATCCCCGGCCGGCATAGTAGGATTCCGCGCCGTTGTGATAGATGAAGACCCGGTCAAAGCGGCGGTCGCCGAAGATGGCGCCGCCGAGCTTCCGGACTTCGGCGGACGTCTTCAGCCAGCTCGACGACTTCGTGTCGAACTCGCCCAGTTGCTGCAGCTCGTGATATTGTTGCTCCGTCAAGAACTCGACGCCCATGGCCGCGGCCAGGTCCACGGCGCTGTTCTTCGGTTTGAATGTCTTCCGGGAATCCAGCGCCTCGCGGTCGTAGCAAAGACTGGTGCGGCCTGCGGGGCTTTGCGGCGAACAATCGAAAAAGACGACCTCGCCCGTCTGGTTGTCCTGCGCGACGACATCCGGTTCGCCGCCGGTGCGCTCCATTTGCCGCAGCGATTCCAGTTTCGCGGGAGCGGCCTCCAGCCTGGCCCTGACTCGGGCCCACTCGAGGCCCCGATGGCGGACCGGGTTTTTCTCAAATCGGGCCTGCAATGTCCTGAGCAGTTCCTCGCGCTGTTCCGACGGCGGCGCTTTCCTGGCGGCGGCGTTCTTCATCTGGCGGTCCTTGTTGTTGCTGCGGCTGGCCAACTTCCGTCCATCCTCGTTTCGCAGACAGTGTCAGCCCAATGGGCCGATCCCCAACGTGTCACTGCGGGCGAAATCCGCAATTCGCGGCGGCGGAAGTCCTTGGCGCGTGAGCTCGCCTGGAGCTCCCGGGCGTGGATCAGGGCCCAATCCCGGTCGTAATTGCAGTAACGGGTGAACTTCGTCTGCCAGCGGTCCGAGGCGACGGGGCTCAGGTTGTGTGGATCATCTGTTCGACCCGAACCGCCCACGCGGCGGGCCCGAATATGGTGCGGACCTGCAATATTCCCCGCCTTCCGGCGTCAGTTCAATTTGGGTGAGTCCCAGAAAGACCAGGTAAATAAAGCCGGCCTGCCGGCGGAAAGGCGAAATCCCATGATCCTCAATCACATCGACCTGCAAGTAACAAACGTCAGTCCCGCCCGCGCGTTCTTCGAGCGCCATTTAGGCCTGCGCGGGAATTACAAGAGGGGCGACCAAATCGCG